>USCP01000074.1 GCA_900553245.1 uncultured Peptococcaceae bacterium | reverse complement strand
GGAGGTCAGCATGTTAGTTTCATATAATTGGTTAAAAGAGTATGTTGATATCGAACAATCTGCTTATGAATTGGCTGAAATTATCACCCGCGCCGGCGTTGAAATCGGCGGGGTTGAACCAACCAACAAAGGCGTAAGCGGCGTTGTTGTAGCAAAGGTATTGACCTGTGAAGACCATCCGGATTCCGATCACTTGCATCTTTGCACCGTGACCACCGATGGCGAAAATAGCATTCAAGTTGTATGTGGTGCGCCAAATATTGCTCAAGGGCAAACGGTGATGTTTGCGCAAGTGGGCGCTGAACTCCCTGGCGGCTTCAAGATTAAAAAAGCAAAATTGCGTGGCGTTGAATCCAACGGGATGATCTGCTCTATGCAAGAAATCGGTGTGGACGAAGATCTCGTGGCACCTGCAGATAAAGACGGCATTCGCGTGCTTCCTGATGATGCCCCATTGGGTGCAGATGTGATGGAATACCTTGGCATGAACGACTGGGTATTGGATGTAGACTTGACTCCAAACCGTTCCGATTGCTTGAGTGTGTACAACATCGCAAAGGAAGTGGGCGCACTTCTCAAAAAGCCTGTGAAGCCAATTGACATCACCATCCAAGACGGCAACGATGTCAATGACTATATGACCGTGACCAACAAGGCCCCTGAACTTTGCCACCGTTTCACCGGCACCATGGTAAAGGGCGCAAAAATTGGTCGTTCCCCACTTTGGATGGAACACCGTTTGCAATGCGCAGGCATGCGTCCAATCTCTAACCTCGTTGACGTAACCAACTACGTCATGATGGAACTTGGTCAACCTTTGCATGCTTACGACTACACCACCTTGGCTAACAAGGAAATTGTGGTACGTACCGCAGAAAAAGATGAACACATTACCACCCTCGACGGTCAAGATCGTGCATTGAATGAAGAAATGCTCCTTATTTGCGACGGTGAACGTGCCATCGGCGTTGCCGGTGTCATGGGTGGCGAAAATACCGAAGTGGCAGATACCACTGAAGACGTATTCATCGAAGCAGCGTGCTTCCAAGCTACCAACGTACGTCGTACCGCAGTGGCTCTCGGTCTTCGTACCGAAGCATCCTTGCGCTTCGAAAAGAACGTAAACATTGAAATGACCAGATTTGCCGGCTGGCGTGCAGCCAACCTCATGGTCGAAACTGCTGGGGCGACCTTGGTGAGCGGTCAAATCGACCAATACCCAACCCCACACGAACCGGTTGTCGTATCTATGAAATACCATAAGGCCAACGATATTCTTGGTACCGATATTCCTTACGAAGAAATGCGTGGCTATTTGGTAGACCTCGGCTTCCAAGTATTGGAAGAAGATGAAGAAGGCTTGACCGTTCAAGTGCCATCTCATCGTCCGGATATTTCCATCCAAGAAGATTTGGTGGAAGAAATTGCTCGCCTTTACGGCTATGACAACATTCCTGAATCCTTGCCATACGGCGCAACCAACCCTGGGGTGCTCACTCCTGCACAACGTTTGACCGACCGTGTGAAGAACAAGCTCGCAGGTCTTGGCTTGAACGAAATCATTACCTATAGCTTCATTGGTAAGAAGCATTGTGACTTGCTCCGCTACAAGGAAGACGATGTGCGTCGCAACCAAATCGCCATTTCTAACCCACTCAGCGAAGATATGTGTGTTATGCGTACCTCCCTCATGCCTTGCATGTTGGATACCATCAGCAAAAACGTACACCATCAACAACAAAACCTTGCCTTGTTTGAATGCAGTTCTGTATTCTCCAGTGACCACGACCTCACCATGGACAATCTTGCCAAGGAAGACCAACACTTGGTGATTGGGATGACCGGTCAAACCACAAAGGATTGGATGGGCACTCAAAAGGCATATGATTTCTACTACCTCAAGGGTATCATCGAATCCCTTTTGAGCGACCTTCACATCCATGATTGGCATGTTGAAGCAGTGACCGATGATCCAACCTGGCATCCTGGTCGTACTGCTGCTCTTTACATCGGTGACACCTACTGCGGGATTTTCGGTGAATTGCATCCACTCGTTGTGAAAAATTACGATATTAAAGCTTCTGTATATGCTGCTGAACTTTCTATGGACGTGATTGTCAGCGTAGGTGAAGTGGTTCCTGTATATGAAGAAACCCCTAAGTATCCGGCAGTTGCGCGTGATTTGGCTGTGGTTGTAGAAAAGAGCGTGCCAATGGGCGCCATCAAGGCTGCTATTGTTGGTGCAGAGCCAAATTATCTCAAAGCTATCAATGTTTTTGACATTTATGAAGGAATTCAACTCGGCTTGGATAAGAAATCCATCGCCTTCTCCTTGGTATTCCAAAGCGATGAACAAACCTTGACCGATGACCTCGTTCAAGTAGAACTTCAAAAGATTATTGCTGCCATCGAAAGTGAATGCGGCGGTCAACTCCGCGCGTAAGGACCTCTGTGTTTGCAATACGTCAAATGACTAGAGGGGACTGAAAGAATGGATCCAATAGCTTTTGAAATCGGCCCGGTGGCGGTGCATTGGTACGGCATTTTAATTGCGCTTGCGTTTTTAATTGGTGTACTTGGCACTACCAGAGAAGCCAAACTTCAAAATTTCGATGAAGATTTATACCTGAATCTTGTTATTGCTTGTATAGTCTGTGCCATTTTGGGGGCGCGGCTGTATTATGTTCTTTTTGAATGGGACTATTACAGCCAACATCCCAGTGAAATTATTGCGGTATGGCACGGGGGACTCGCCATTCATGGCGGCATCATCGGTGGGATGATTGCGGCTGCTGTTTGTACCAAAAAGTATCACTTTCGTTTATGGCAGTTGTTTGATATCATCGCGCCATTCCTCATTCTCGGGCAGGCCATTGGGCGTTGGGGAAACTTCTTTAATCAAGAAGCCTACGGCTATGAGGTCAGTCCGGATGTGGTTCCGTGGGCAATGTTCATTGACGGGGCATACCGTCACCCAACCTTTTTATATGAAAGTATTTGGGACATTCTGGGCTTTGTGCTGTTGATGCTTTTATCACGAAATATAAAGCTCAAAGAAGGGGATATTGCACTCGCGTACTTTGTTTACTACTCTGTCGGACGCTTCTTTATAGAAGGGTTTAGAACCGATAGCCTCATGCTTGGACCGCTTCGCATGGCACAGGTCATCAGCTTAGTGATTATTTTGGCTGCGATAGTCATTGCGATTGTAAGACGCAAAAAAGCGCCAAGCCGTGGAGACTATTTGGCAATACGACAGCGAAATTTAAGGGGTGGAACCAATGCCAAATGATATTTACGAATCCGGTGAAGATTATCTGGAAACCATCCTGCGTTTGCAAAAGCAAATGGAACAGGTGAGAAGCATTGACGTTGCTCATGCCTTGGACTATTCAAAGCCAAGTGTGAGTCGTGCCATGAAAATTCTTTCCGAAAAAGGACTCATCTACATGGATGGCAAAAAATACATTCACCTGACCGATCTTGGCTTAGCCAAGGCAGAGAATGTGGCACGCAGACATCGCTTAATCCAAGCGGCGTTGATTGAAATATTCGGTGTGGCGCCGGATGTAGCAGAAGAAGATGCCTGTCGCATTGAACATATTGTCAGTGAGGAAACCATCGAAAAAATTGCGGCTAAACTGAATGAAAAGTAAGGCTTACAACAAAAAAGCGAGGTGCTTCAAACAGAAGCGCCCCGCTTTTTGTATACCTTTACGGTGAATAGCTGATATTAAAAAATAGTGATGGAGAAGCCCGGTGGGAACGTTGACGTTCCTTGGGATAATTATTATAATAGAAAACAACGAATTCTTCCGTTGTTATAGTACAGAGGGAGAAAAAGAAAGGGCCTTTGAAAGATGATTGAACAATATGATTTTAAGAAAATAGAATCAAAATGGCAGCAGAAATGGGCGGAGGAAAATCTCTATAAAGCAGATGACACCACCAAGCCAAATTATTACTGCTTAGAAATGTTCCCATACCCATCTGGTAACCTTCATATGGGTCACGTGCGTAACTACTCTATTGGTGATGTTATTGCACGCTTCAAAACCATGCATGGCTACAACGTGTTACATCCAATGGGCTGGGACTCCTTTGGTTTGCCTGCAGAAAATGCAGCCATTAAACATGGTGTGCCACCGGCAAAATGGACTCGCGAAAACATTGCCAATATGAAGCGCCAATTTAATGCACTTGGCTTGAGCTTTGACTGGGATCGCGAAGCAACCACCTGCATGCCTGACTACTATCGTTGGACACAATGGATTTTCTTACAACTCTACAAAAATAACTTGGCATACAAGAAAAATGCCAATGTAAACTGGTGCCCAAGTTGCCAAACCGTATTGGCAAACGAACAGGTTGTAGATGGCAAATGTGAACGTTGCGATTCCATCGTAGAAAAGAAATCCTTGGACCAATGGTTCTTCAAAATTACCGATTATGCACAACGCTTGTTGGACGACCTCGATAAATTGGAAGGCTGGCCAAACAAGGTTAAGATTATGCAAGAAAACTGGATTGGTCGCAGCGAAGGGGCAATGATTACCTTTGAAGCGGAAACAGGCGATACCTTTGAAGTGTTTACCACCCGTCCGGACACCCTTTTTGGGGTAACCTATGTGGTGCTTGCACCGGAACACCCATTGGTACAAAAATTTATTGAAGGAAAGGCTGAAGCAGCGACCGTTCAAGAATTCATCGACCGTACCACCAAGATGAGCGAAATCGAACGTACCTCCAATGAAACTGAAAAAGAAGGGGTGTTTACCGGCGCCTATGCAGTAAACCCTATTAACGGCAAGCAAGTGCCAATCTTTGTTGGTAACTATGTCATCTATGAATATGGTACCGGTGCCGTTATGGGTGTACCTGCGCATGACGAACGTGACTTTATGTTTGCGAAGAAATTCGGCCATCCAATTGAAGTGGTTGTTACTCCGAAGGAACATGTATTGACTGTGGACGAAATGGAAGCAGCTTACGTGGATGAAGGGATCATGATGAACTCCGGTGAATTTAACGGTATGAATAACGTTGAAGCCGGTCGTGCCATCGTTGCAAAGCTCGATGAAATGGGCAAAGGCCATCAAACAGTAAACTTCCGTTTGAGAGATTGGTTGATTTCCCGTCAACGTTTCTGGGGGGCACCAATTCCTATTATTTATTGTGATGACTGTGGGGCGGTTCCTGTACCGGAAGACCAATTGCCTGTCATGCTCCCTGAAGATGTGGAATTTAAGGCAAACGGCGAATCCCCATTGAATTATGTAAAGGACTTTGTTGAAACCACTTGTCCTATCTGTGGTAAGCCTGCACGTCGTGAAACCGATACCATGGACACCTTTGTCTGCTCCAGCTGGTATTTCTTGCGTTACTGCGACCCGCACAACACCGAAATGCCATTCGCGAAAGACAAAGCGGACTTCTGGATGGAAAACGGTGTTGACCAATACATCGGTGGTGTAGAACACGCTATTCTTCACTTGTTATATGCACGTTTCTTCACTAAAGTATTCCATGACTTCGGTATGTGCAAAACCGATGAACCGTTCCAAAACCTCCTCACCCAAGGGATGGTATTAAAAGATGGGACCAAGATGAGTAAGTCTAAGGGGAATATCGTATCTCCTGAAGACATCCTCGCACAATACGGTGCCGATACCGCAAGACTCTTTATCCTCTTTGCGGCACCACCGGATCGTGACCTTGAATGGAACGATCGTGCTGTTGAAGGCTGCTACCGTTTCTTAAATCGTGTATGGCGCTTCCTCGAATACTATCTTGAGGATGAAGTGGGCGATGCACCGGAAGGTGCAGATAAGGAATTGCGTCGTTTGACCCACACTACCATTAAACGTGTGACCGATGACGTGTCTAAACGCTTTAACTTCAACACCGCTATTTCCTCCATTATGGAAATGGTCAATGGGATGTATCATTTCAGAGAAAATAACGGTCAAAAGGTAAGCCCTGCAATGCAAGAAGCCATGGAAACCTTGATGCTTCTCTTGGCACCAATCACCCCACACCTCGCAGAAGAAATGTGGGAAAAGACCGGCCATACTGAAAGCATTCACATGCAAAAGTGGCCTGAAGTGGACCCTGCCGCTCTTCAAGTGGATGAAGTGGAAATGGTCGTTCAAGTCAACGGCAAGCTTAAAGCACGCATTGTTGTTGCCAGCGACTTAGATAAAGACAGCATTATTGAGCAAGCCATGCAAGAACAAAAGGTACAAGATGCCATTGCCGATAAGACCGTTCGTAAGACCATCGTTGTACCGGGCAAACTCGTTAATATCGTAGTAGGTTAATCAATATGAATACAAACACAGAGCAAACACAATATCAGATTCCGCGACTCGTCGTAGCGGCAATCCAAGGGCGCTCTGGCAAGACCACGTTTACCATAGGGCTCCAACGAGCCCTTCGTGAACGTGGTATTCTATTGCAAGGGTTCAAAAAAGGACCGGACTATATCGACCCAAGCTGGTCCACCTTTGCAAGTGGAGTGCCATGCCGTAATCTCGACGGCGTCATGATGACAAAAGATCAAATCATTCATTCCATGTGCACCCATGGCAAAGATAAAGACATTGCCATTGTTGAGGGGGCCATGGGGATGTTTGACGGCTTGGACTGGCAAGGTAGCAATAGCACCGCTGAGTTGGCGGTCACCTTGCAAGCACCGGTGATTTTGGTTGTTAGCAGTAACCGCATTACTCGAAGTGTTGCTGCATTGATTAACGGCGTTGTAAACTTTGATAAGCGCGTCAAAGTAGCAGGTGTCGTATTGAATCAAGTAGCGCGCCCACGTCATTTAAATATTATGACCAAGTGCATCGAAGAATATTGTGATGTCCCTCTTTTAGGGGCACTTCCAAAGACCAAAGACATTGAAATTCCGGACCGTCATTTGGGGCTTATTCCTGCAAATGAGCAAGATGCCCTACATTCTCGCATTGATCGTTTAGGAAAATTGGTTAGTGACAATGTTAACATTGATGCCATTTTAGAAATTGCAAAAGCAGCACCGGCGCTCACTGATACCATGCCGAAGCGTCCAATGATTGAAATCAAAGAAACCGTGAACATCGGTGTCTTCAAAGACCGTGCCTTTAGTTTTTATTATCCGGAAAACATTGAGGCACTAGAGGCGCAGGGCGCAGATATTGTGTATTTGGATGCAATGAATGATGCGCACTTACCGGATTTGGATGGGCTTTATATAGGGGGCGGTTTCCCTGAAATGTTTGCTGCCGAATTGGAAGCCAATGAAAGCATGCGATGCGATGTGAAGAATGCATCTGAAAACGGTATGCCAATCTATGCCGAATGTGGTGGGCTTATGTACTTGGTCAAGGACCTCGTTAGTGAAAACAATCACAACTCGATGGTTGGTGTATTTGACTGTAGCGTTGCTATGGAGAAAAAACCTGTCGGTCATGGGTATGCGATTCAACGGACAACAAAGGAGAATCCGTTCTTCCCTGAAAATATTGAATTAAAAGGGCATGAATTTCACCATTCCAGTGTTCGCTTCGCAGATGGCCAAACAGTGCCGCCGTGTGGCTTTGAAACCAAACGAGGGAAAGGACTCGTTACTATTAACGAAACACCTTTTGATGGCTTGGTTTATAAAAATACCTTCGCAACTTATCATCATTTTCATGCAGCTTCATCTTCGATATGGGCTGAAAATTTTGTGAAAATGGCACACAAGTTCCATAAAAATAAGTGGCGTTTATAGTTGATATAAGAGAATTACGGACTAACTCCCGTGCTGTTTATTGCAAAAATTCACAAAGTGTGAGAAACTATGAAAAGTAGATGAGTTAAAAGTCAGATGATGACAAAGTAGATAATTCAGAATGGAAGGAGAGGAAAAATATGTTCTTAGTAGAAGTTGATGAAGCTACTTGTGTTGGCTGTGGTGCTTGCGCATCCAACTGCCCACAAAACGTTTATGAAATGTTAGACGGCGTTTCTACTGTTACCGAAGCAGAATGCATCGGTTGCCAAACTTGCGTTGCAGTTTGCCCAGCAGGCGCTATTTCATTGAACGAATATTGATTTTCTGTCACAGGCGGAACTGTGACAAATAATATGGAGGTGTATGGATTTGTCAACCAACAATAGACCGATGATGGAAGAGATGAAGAATGGCCAATGGCCTTCCTTCGTAAAAGAAATTGAAAAAGCTACTTCCGTCAGACCAGAAGTTTGTAATACTTTGCTCGATTTATTGGAAGAATCTTATGAAATCAGAAAACCACTTTGGAAGCACGGTGGTATCGTAGGCGTACGCGGTTACGGCGGCGGTGTTGTAGGTCGTTATACCTTAAAGCCTGAAAAATACCCAGCAGTAACCGAATTCCACACTGTTCGTGTTAACCAACCTTCCGGTTTCTTCTACAAGACTTCCGACCTTCGCACTTTGTGCGACATTTGGGAAAAGCACGGCTCCGGTTTAACCAACATGCATGGTGCTACCGGTGACATCGTATTCCTCGGTACTACTACCGATGAATTGCAACCATGCTTCAATGACCTTTCTGAAGCTGGTTGGGACTTGGGTGGTTCCTGATCTAACCTCAGAACCCCAAGCTGCTGCGTGGG
>USCP01000073.1 GCA_900553245.1 uncultured Peptococcaceae bacterium | reverse complement strand
GCCTGGTACTTTCAACTCAAGCCAGACAGCAGGAGAATGGGCAGTGGCTCGTGGATCCGATGTTTACCAATATGGAGCTGAGTCATTATTGCGGCATTCATACGGTGTCTATTTCTCGTTTGATGACACGTCTACATAAAGAAGGCGTATTGACACGGTGCAAGGATGGCATTGTGATTGAGGACATGGCACGGCTAAAAAACTATGTGAAGCTGGGCGATGCATAGGAGCAGTGATCATATGAGTCAGTCGCAGGGATTGTTTAAAGGAGAAAAGTGAAATGTCAATCAATAAAAAACCGTCATTTGATGAATGGCTCGCCGAAGCCAAAGCGCAGCCCGATGCAGGTAAGGTCGGCATGTATCTGTGTCACAACGGGGTGGTGCGTGAAAGCGCTAAGGCGGAGGTGCGCGAGGGGTGCTGTGATGCACCGTCGGTGCGTGGTATGCGCTTTTCTTATGATGCCAAAAGGGTCGATGCAGTGGTCGCAGAAGCCCTCACTTTAGCGGGCATTTATGTGGTGCGTGTGTGGCTCAATGAAGGCGAATTAAAGGTCGGCGATGACCTTATGTGTGTGCTTATTGGTGGGGATATTCGCCCCCATGTGGTGAGCGCGTTAGAGTATGTGGTGGGGCGATTGAAAAATGAATGTGTGCAAGAAGAAGAGCTGTATCAATGATTGTGTGGGACATAATAGAGCGGGTGCATAAGCACTCGCTTTTTTATGGCTCAAGTGGTTTGGTTTTAGCTTGTATCGGGTGGGGAGAACGTGTCATAATAGTGTTTGCACTTTTATGATTCAAAGGGGGAATACCGTGAATAATAGTAATTTTAAGAAGATGCTCAGCTACTACAAGCCTCATATGGGGATGTTTTTAGCGGACATGTTTTTTGCTTCACTTTCGGCAATGGTTGTGTTGATTATTCCGTTGGTGGTGCGCTATGTAACCTCAACACTTATTTACGAGCCGAGGGATGTGATTTTGCAACAGACGGTGTATATCGGTCTCGGTTTGGCGGTATTATTGGCGGTGGATTGTTACGGTCGTTTCTTTATCGGCAATTACGGACACGTCATGGGGGCAAAGATTGAATATCGCATGCGTTCGGAAATTTTCGATCATATGCAAAAGCTTTCATTTTCATTTTATGACGATGCCAAGGTTGGGCAGCTCATGAGTCGTATCACCAACGATTTATTTGATGTGACAGAGCTTTTGCACCATGGGCCGGAGAACATCATTTTGTCCCTTTTAAAAATTGTTGGGGCATTCATTATCCTTGTGAACATCAACGGTTGGCTTGCCCTTGCGGCTTTTATTGTGTTGCCGGTGATGTTTGCTTTTGCTTATTTCTTAAATCGCAAGATGCGTGCTGCCTTCCGTAGAAACCGTGAAAAAATTGCAGACATCAACGCCCAAATCGAAGACAATCTTTCTGGGATTCGTGTGGTCAAATCCTTTGCTAACGAGCATGTAGAAAATAATAAATTCAAGGTAGGCAATGACGGTTTCTTGTCTGCAAAGAAAAACAGCTACCATTATATGGGCTCCTTCCAAGCGGGGGTGGGGCTGTTTACAACCTTGATTCAGGTCAATGTCATCATTGTTGGTTGTGTGTTGATTGCCAACCAAAAGATGAATGTGAGTGATCTCATTACCTTCCTGCTCTATATCAGTGTGTTTACCGAGCCAATCAATACACTTGTAAACTTTACCGAGCAATTCCAAAACGGTTACAGCGGTTTTGAGCGTTTCCGTGAAATTATGGATATTGATCCGGATATCGAAGATGCAAAGGATGCCGTGCCACTCACTAACGTGAAAGGGAACATCGGCTTTGAAAATGTCTCCTTTCATTATAAGGAAAACCAAGAAGAGGTCCTCCAACATATCAATCTCAATGTACCGGCCGGGGCTTATGTGGCGCTGGTGGGGTCCTCCGGTGCCGGGAAGACGACCCTTTGCTCTTTGATTCCGCGTTTTTATGATGTGAGTGGTGGTCGCATTACCGTTGATGGCAAGGACATCCGTACGGTGACCACCAAAAGCCTTCGTGATAATATTGGGATTGTGCAGCAGGATGTGTACCTCTTTGCCGGCACTATCTATGAGAATATTCTTTACGGGCGTCCGGATGCAAGCAAAGAAGAGGTCATTGAGGCGGCGAAAAATGCCAATGCCCATGAATTTATCATGGCATTTCCGGATGGGTACGACACGGACATCGGCCAACGTGGGATTAAGCTGTCCGGTGGGCAAAAGCAGCGTCTTTCCATTGCGCGTGTGTTTTTGAAGAATCCGCCTATTCTTATTTTTGACGAGGCGACTTCTGCTCTTGATAATGAAAGTGAGCGTGTGGTACAGGCGTCTTTAGAGAAACTGGCGCAAAACCGTACCACCTTTGTGATTGCGCACAGACTCTCTACTATTCAAAATGCCGAGCGTATCTTGGTGCTCACTGAAGACGGTATTGCCGAATCCGGTACACACCATGAGCTTCTTGCCAAGGATGGCATATACGCCAAGCTCTACAATATGTAAGAAAAGAGGAAAGTCATGAAAACAATCGGCCTCATTGGCGGCATGAGTTAGGAAAGCACCGTGACCTATTACCAAGTAATCAATGAAACGGTGCACAATCGTCTGGGTGGACTCCATTCTGCGAAGATTCTCATGGAAAGTGTCGATTTTGCCGATATTGCGGTGCATCAGTTTGCCGATGATTGGACCATGTGTGCTGAGCTTGTGGGGGATGCGGCGGTACGTTTAGAAAAGGCCGGCGCCGATTTCATTGTCATCGGAACAAATACCATGCACAAGGTGGCATCTGCTATTGAAGCTAGACTTTCGGTGCCGCTCTTACATATTGCTGATTTAACCGCCGATGTGTTAGAGGCAGCGGCCATTCAACGGGTGGCGCTCATTGGTACCAAAACCACCATGGCAGAGCCTTTTTATAAGATGCGCCTTGAAGAACGCGGCTTTGAGGTCGTAGTGCCGGATGAAGTTGGGATGGATACGGCGAATAGCATCATTTTTGAGGAGCTTTGTCAGGGCATCTTTCGCGACGATTCTCGCAAGGCGTGCCGCGCAGTGATTGCAGATTTGGTTCAACAGGGGGCACAGGGGCTCATTTTGGGTTGCACAGAAATTGGACTTCTAATCAAGTCCGAGGATGCGGCGGTACCGCTTTTTGATACGACACTTATTCATGCAAAGGGGGCAGCTTTGGCTGCCATGGATTAAAAAAAGCGCATTCCTTTCCGTAAAGGAATGCGCTTTTTTTGTGGCGGTTGACGGATACCGTAATGTCTTCTGATATGTTAAAATGGAAAATAGTAAGGAGGCGAGCCATAATGAAAAGGGTGTTGGTCATGGGACTGTCGCTCCTCATGATTTTTATGATTGGCTGCGGTGCGGTATCTGACGCACAAACGGATTTGGGACATTCGAAGGATTTTAGTGAGAATGAATTAAGGGATGCCGCGAAGATGGTTCGTAAACATTTTCGGGCGATGTACAACGGATGTACACTCTTAACGATTGTATACGATGGCGATCAAGCCGCTAACGAAAATCTGGCGTATTGTAACGACCTCGAACCGGACAAAGATTTTGTTGATTGCGTGGTATTTAGCTCTCGCTTCGAAACCTCGGAACGATGTGATACCACTTTGGAGCCAAACGAAACCTATGATGATTGGCGTTGGTATTTGGCACGTGAAGAAAAGGGAAAATGGCAATTGGTCATGGAAGGACAGGGATAAGGGTATGAACAAATTAAAGGACCTCATTATTAACAGAAGAAGCAAACGTCAATACAATGGGCAAACCATTTATGAAACATGGATTAACGATATCATTGAAGCCGGACTGCTTGCACCGACCGGACGCAACCTTCATCCAAACGATTTGATTGTTGTTCGTGACAAGGCGATGCTTGAACACCTTTCTCGTGCCAAGACCGGCGGTTCTGCGCTATTAAAGGATGCCGATTGTGCCATTGTGGTGACCGGTGCTGGGAAAAAATCCGATACCTGGGTAGAAGATGGTGCGATTGCAATGGCGTATATGCAGCTTATGGCAGAATATCTTGTCGTCGGTAATTGCTGGGTGCAGATTCGCAGTCGCATCTCTCAAGACACAGTAGACGATGTGGCGGTTTCATCCAACGATTATGTGCGTTACGCTTTGGATATTCCTGAGGACATTGATGTATTGGCTATTTTAGCGTTAGGAATGAGCGATGAAGTGCGCGCGCCTCATACAGCAGAGGACCTTGATTTTAGCAAGTGCCATCAAGAACGTTTTTAATGCAACGACAGGTGTTGCTAAGGAGTGGGCAATGGTTTACAGCGTCCCCCACTTTGTGCTATATTAAATGATAACACTATCTGTTATATTATTTAAAGAAAGTAGAGTTGATGATTTCCTAATGGACAGTAGCAGTATAGGTATGATTGTAGCCCTTGTGATTTTGGTTATTTGTTCGGCGTATTTTTCGGCAACGGAAACCGCCTTCACTTCGCTCAATACGATTCGTATGAAAACGTGGGCAGAGAATGGGGACCGCCGTGCCGCCCGTACCTTGGCAATGGCAGAGGACTATGACAAGCTCCTTTCTACCATCTTGATTGGTAACAACATTGTGAACATCTCTGCATCCACCATTGCAACGGTGCTGTTTACAAAGTTGTTCTTTGAGTATGGTCCAACGATTTCCACTGTGGTGGTAACGCTGGTCGTGCTGATTTTCGGTGAAATTACACCAAAGAGCTTGGCCAAGGAATACCCTGAAAAGTTCGCAATGATTTCTGCACCGGCACTCAATGTTATTGCAAAGGTGCTGACCCCATTAAACTTCTTCTTTGGTATGTGGAAGAAGCTCATGAACAAGCTCGTGCGTGCCAATGATGATGGCGGGATTACCGAAGAAGAGCTCATGGGCATTGTTGACCAAGCGGAAAGCGAAGGGGGCTTAGATGAACACGAAAGCGATTTAATTCGTGCATCTATTGAATTTAACGACCTCGATGTTTCCGACATTCTTACGCCACGTGTGGATCTGGTTGCTGCCGATGAAGAATCCACAATGGAAGAAGTGAGTGCCCTTTTTGTGGAAAGCGGTTATTCACGTTTACCGATTTACCACGACACTGTTGACAACATCATTGGTGTGATTCACCAAAAAGATTTTTACAAGGCACGTAGCCGTGGCGAAACCATGGTTTCTATGGTGAAGTCACCGGTGCTCTATACGACGCCAAATACGAAAATCTTCAAGCTCTTGCGTACATTGCAGCATAGCAAGGTACACATGGCTGTTGTCGTGGATGAATACGGTGGTACCGAAGGGATTGTTACCCTAGAGGACATTATTGAAGAATTGGTAGGGGAAATTTGGGACGAACACGATGAAATCGTCGAAGACTTCCGTAAGCAAGTGGATGGGAGTTATCTGGTGGACTGCACCGCTGATTTGGATGATATGTATGACCTTTTCCAAATCAAAGGGGAATGTGATGCCTCTACAGTCAGTGGCTGGGTTCTCGAACAAATTGATCGTATTCCGAAAATTGGCGATCATTTTGTGGCGGAGGGCTTGGAAGTACGCGTGATTAGTGTGGACCATCGCCGTGTCATGGAAATTGAAGTTCGTGCCGTTGAGCCGTCTATTGAAGACGATGACAAGTAAGGGACGATGATTTCGCTTGCAAAAGCCTACGACGAATGCTTAAGGCATTCTGTCGTAGGCTTTTTTATGTGGGAAGGCTGCATAAAAATTGAAGAGAACTGTATAAATTTAGAAACAGAGGGTGTCCATAGAAGATAAACGATTGTTTATAGATGGTGGGAGAAATTTTAATAGGAGAAACAAATTCTAGATGTTACTTTGTATAAATATATGATAGAATAAACATATTGTACGCATGAAGATTGACCACTTACGCGGTTTTTCATGGATGTATGATAGACAACAATACTAGATGAGCCATCATCTAAGAAGGGAGAGGATGTAATGACCTCAGAATATTTTATCATTATGTGTACGATTCTTGTGTACCTTGCAGGGATGCTCATGATTGGTTTTTATTGCGCAAAGCAAAATGATTCCACCTCTGAGTTTTTCTTGGGTGGCCGTAAGATGGGCCCATATATCACTGCAATGAGTGCGGAAGCATCGGATATGTCAAGCTATCTTTTGATGGGTTTACCTGGGCTTGCGTATTTATCCGGGATGGCACACGTTGGTTGGACCGTCATCGGGCTCGTTTTAGGGACCTATTTTAACTGGCTTTTGACTGCAAAACGCTTGCGCCGTTATTCTCATGTGGCGGATGCGTTTACCTTCCCGCAATTCTTGTCAAAGCGTTACCATGACCAACGTAACATTTTGGCATTCATCGCCGCTATTATTATTGTTATTTTCTTTGTGCCGTATACGGCGTCCGGCTTTGCTGCTTGTGGGAAATTGTTTGTGACCCTCTTTGGGGCCGAC
Organism: uncultured Peptococcaceae bacterium; assembly: GCA_900553245.1. Taxonomy (GTDB): domain Bacteria; phylum Bacillota; class Peptococcia; order Peptococcales; family Peptococcaceae; genus UMGS1590. The sequence goes on along the minus strand of USCP01000073.1, from coordinate 2,192 downwards.
TATATGGTTGCCATGTTGATTTTTGCGGTGGTTATGATTTGCTATACTGCAAGTGGCGGCTTCTTGGCAGCATCTCTTACAGACTTTGTGCAAAGTATCATTATGTCGATTGCTATTCTCTTTGTTGTAGGGTTTGCAATCTACACAGCAGGCGGTTGGGGCGCTGTGATGGACCATGTGAAAGAGCTTCCTGGGTATTGGTCTATGACAGAGAGCTTTATGGTTGACACCAACAGTGCAGAGCCATACACGGTTCTTGATATTATTACTACTTTGTCTTGGGGGCTCGGTTATTTTGGGATGCCTCACATTCTTCTCCGTTTTATGGCGATTGAAGATGAAAACAAGTTGGTGGTTTCCCGTCGCGTCGGTTCCGGCTGGGTGACCATTGCAATGGGCTTTGCGGTTGTTATTGGGATGGCTGGCTTGGTGCTTAGTGCAGAAGGGATTTTGCCACATCTCGAAGGGTCTGGTACTGAAACGGTCATTATCGAAATAGGGAATTACCTGTCTACCATGGGGCCATTTGCAACTATTATGACTGGGGTGATTATTGCCGGGATTTTGGCAAGTACAATGTCTACCGCTTCTTCTCAGCTTTTGGCTGCGACCTCCAGCGTATCTCAGGATATTATTCAGGATACCTTCCATATTAAGCTTCGCGAAAAGCAAAGTATGGTATTGGCACGTTTAACGGTTATCGTTATTTCCCTTTTGGGGATTTTCATTGCGCGTAATCCGGACAGCTCCATCTTTAGTATCGTATCCTTTGCTTGGGCCGGGTTTGGGGCCAGCTTCGGGCCGGTGGTTATTTGCTCCCTTTACTGGAAGCGCACCACCTTACAAGGTGCACTCGCTGGGATGATTTGCGGCGGTGTGACTGTCTTTGTATGGAAGTATTTGGTGGCACCATTGGGCGGCGTATTCGCTGTCTATGAATTGCTCCCTGCCTTCCTTGTTGGTTTGGCAGCGGTTATTATCGTGAGCCTTCTCACCAAGGCGCCAAGTATGGAAATCACTGAAGAATTTGATAAGGTGGCTTCCGGCGTGAAATTAGATTAAGCATTTACACCACTATTCCTCGAGGATAGTGGTGTTTTTTTATGCGGTGAGGCGTATAATACAGTCAACAACTTATAAAAGGAAGGTGTATTGTGATGAAACGAGAGATGCGACGCTCCGATCGACTGGTGACGAATAAGGATACAGTGAAGGCGGTACTTGAGGAGGCTCAGGTGATTCATTTGGGCTTGGCGGATGACGGTGAGATTTATGTCGTGCCGCTCAATTACGGTTGGGAGTGGAAGGACGATGCCTTGATGCTGTATTGTCATTCGGCACGTGATGGTCGTAAGATTGACCTCATTGGTGACGGTACCAAGGTGGGCTTTTCTATGGAAAGCAGTGTGAGCTATTTTGGGGATGAAACGGCTTGTCTTAATGGGAATCGCTATAAGAGTATCATCGGTAACGGCGAGGCGAAGCTTCTGAAAGAGGAGACAGCACGCATTCATGCATTAAATCAAATCATGTCCCATTACAGTGGCAGGGATGATTGGCAATTTGACTCAAAAATACTTACGCAGGTGCAGGTCATTGCCATCTGTGTGAATGATTTTTCCTGTAAAATTCATGAGTGAGCCCAGATTATATAATCCCTATAAGAAATGTAGTATTTTTAATTGCGCGGGCCATCTATTAGTGCTAGACTAACGGATAGAAAAACGCACGGCAGAAAGCGACGTGTAATTTAAACAGAAGAGGAGAAGGTTAAATCATGAAGAAAGTTGTAGTTAATATTTTGCTCACGGCCTTCTTTTTTGGCACCATGGAAGTGGCGTTAAAGATTGGTGGGAGTAGTTTGGATGCGGTGCAGATGACGTTTCTGCGCTTCCTTATTGGGGCTTTGGTGCTCTTGCCTGTGGGTTATAGTGAACTTAAAAAACGCGGTACCGTATTAAGCGGTCGTGACTATGGTTGGCTGTTTTTGGTTGGGCTTGTGGGTGTTGCAATTAGTATGCTTGCCTTCCAATTTGGGGTGATGAATTGCAATGCGTCCACTGCAGCGGCACTCATTAGCTTGAATCCGCTTTTTACCATGTTGATTGCACATCTCTTTACCTCGGAAAAGATGAATCGTGCGAAGTGGCTTGCCTGTGGGGGTGGCTTGATTTCAGGGGTTATACAGGGCG
>USCP01000072.1 GCA_900553245.1 uncultured Peptococcaceae bacterium | reverse complement strand
AGGCTTGTTGGCAGCGAAGAATTCCTTGACGATTTCAAGCACGCGAGGGTTCAAGCGAATGTATTCCGGTGCGCGACCGCCGGTAATAAAGAGCCCGACATAATCTGCAGTATCAACGGCATCAAAGTCGGCAGTCAAAGCAAAGTTGTGGCCGGTCAATTCGGTATAGGTTTGCTTGCCAAGAAAATCATGGATGGCGGTTGCGACGGTGTCGCCGGCTTTTTTATCCGGGCAGACAGCGTCTACTTGATAGCCCAACATGGAAAGGGCTTGGAATGGCACCATGGTTTCGTAGTCTTCGGTGAAGTCACCGCAAAGTAATAAAATCTTCTTGCTCATAAGTAGTCCTCCTTCAAGGATTCATAGTCAAACGATAGTGTTTCATTGCTTATATTTTACCACTTTTTATTTCCCGAGGTTAGAAAAATCGAAACGCTTTTACCAAATAAAAATATATACCGACAAGGGTAGATTAGGGAGAATATATAGCACAAAGAAATTTGCTTATTATTAAAGCATATATTATACTAGACTGTGAAAAGGGGGATGTTCATGAAAGATTATTCACAGGAGCTCAATGCATGGGCAGAGGAATTAAGTGCTGTGCATTTGCCACGTTGGGATGAATTGCCATCTTTGAATTTATATATGGATCAGGTGTTAGAGTATATCAATGAGACGCTGTCTTTCTTGATCGTTCAATCTCCGGACCCAAGCAATCATTCCAAGGGCGAGGATAAGCTCCTTACCTCCGCAATGATCAATAATTATGTGAAGCAAAAGTTGATTCCGAAGCCTGAAAAGAAACGTTATCAACGCAGACACATTGCGTGCCTTATTGTGTATGTGTTGTTAAAGCAAGTGTTGCCACTAACGGATATTCAAAAAGGAATTTACTTACAGCTTGAGCTTTGTGACCGTGATTTTCAAGTGGCCTATGATTTATTTTGTCGTCAGACGGAAGTGGGCTTTACCTATGTGTCCGATTTGACGCAAAGCAAAATTAAAAATGAGCAATCCTACTATACCATGCCGGTGACGGTGCTTGGCACCAGTATGGCAGCGCTGTCTTTGGCGACTAAGCTCATTGCGCAAAAAGTGCTTGCTTTAAATATTCCTGCAGATAATGGCCATGATTACGCCATTGAAATTGAGACTAATGATTAAAAAATCCCCATCGCTTGTGCGGTGGGGATTTTTGCTTAATGCTCTTGTTTGGAAGTGACAGAGGCCATGCGCGCATCCATGGATTGATATTTATCACGGCGATCGTCGATTTTACAAACGGTGTAGACGCGTGGTACGCCATCTTCAAAGAGGGCTTCTTGCATGCGTTGAACGCATTGGTATAAATCGCCGAGCTCACCTTCTAAAGTGGTACCCATAGGATTTAGTGCATAGGTAACTTTGGGGTCTGTCTTTGCGATGTCTAGGGCGCGGGCGATGTAGGGGCTACAACTGGTCGATTCCATTCCCATTGGAATGAGGGTGATTTCCATAAGTGCCATGGGTGGGGCCTCCTTTGGATGCATATTTTTTCAAAAAAAGTAAGTAACTATAGAGAATTCTGTGTTATTTGATGTGGCATTTGCTATAATGTTTGTATGACTCATATTATAGCACAAAGTTAGTTATGATTATAGGAGGCAATTATAATGGATAAACGTATTTGTGTATTACTCGCACCGGGCTATGAAGAAATTGAAGCTTTGACGCCGGTGGATTATTTGCGTCGTGCCGGTGCAATGGTTGATATTGTGAGCACTACTGAAGAAATTACTGTGCCAAGTGCACATCAAGTATTGGTACAAGCGGACACTTTCTTGGATGATATCAAGAGCGACGATTACGCAATGGTCATCGTTCCAGGGGGGCTTCCAGGTGTACCGAATCTCATTGCGAATGAAAAGGTGATGGCATTCCTTAAAGAAATGCATGACAAGACAAAATGGGTGACTTCTCTGTGTGCCGGTCCTGCTGTGCTTGATGCGGCAGGCATCTTGGCTGGGAAGGCAACCACTTGCTATCCGGGTTGGGAAGAAAAACTCAAAAACTTCGGTAGCTTTAGTGAAGATACCGTTGTGGTTGACGGTCATGTGATTACCGCACGTGGTGCCGGTGCAGCAGGGTATTTTGCTCTTGCTTTGGTAGAACAACTTTTTGGCGCGGAAAAAGCAGCTGAAGTAAAATCTGCCGTTGTTATGGATATTGTTGAAAAGAATCTTGGTTTGTAATAAAGGTCGTATCATCGAATGAAAAAGTTAATAGTAACAACCTTATTGTTGCTTGGTGCAACATTTACTTTTGCGGGCTGTGAAAGCAAAGAAGTGCAAACACAGCTCGATCAGACCTTGACGGTGTTGGAAACCATGGATGCAGAGAAGGTGATGGCGGCCTGCGATGAAGATACCAAACAAGCAGTTTCTGTCGAAACCATGCAAGAACGTATGGGGGCGGTTTATCATGCTCTTGCGGTTGAAAGCGTGGACTATAAGCATACTTCCAAAAATAAAGAAGCGAGTGGTGACGGCAAAACCGTCTCTGATGTGGATGTGGTTATGACCACCCCAAGCGGGGATGTTAAAACCACTGCCCAGCTTGCATTTACTGGGAAAAATGAAAACATGAAACTTTCCTGGACGCCACAGGCTGTTTTGAGCGGTCTTAGTAGTGACAATAGCCTTGTCGTAGAAACCAAGCAAGGAAAACGTGGTAGCATTTTTGCACGTAACGGTGAAGTACTTGCAGAGGATGATAAGGATGGGAATCGTGTGTATCCACAGGCGGCGTTAACTGCTTCCTGTGTGGGTTATGTGCGTGCCGCTACTGCTGCGGAAATTGAAAGCGAAAGCGTTGATTCTGTACCGATTGGCACGGAGGTAGGACGTAGTGGCTTTGAAAAAGCGTATCAAGATCGTTTGGTAGCAACCAGTGGGCTCAAGGTATATTTAAGTGATGCCAAGGACCAAATCATCTTTGAAAGCGAGCCAAAGGATGGCGAGGATATCACCACTACCATCGACTTGAAGGTGCAACAAATTGCTGCCGATCAGGTTAGTGGAGAATTTGCGGCTGTGGTGATGGTTGAACCATCTACCGGGCAGGTACTTGCGATGGCAGAAGGTGGGTCTTACGATCCGAATCGTTGGTTGGATACCAATATGAGTGCTGAGGAATACGCTACGAATGTTGAAGCCGGTGTCATTCCTGGCAACGGCCTCTTTGCAGATCGATTTACCCCAGGTTCTACGCAAAAACTTTCAACCACCTACATTGGTCTCAAAAACGGTACCTTAACGCCAGAATCCGGCTATGAAATTTACGGTGAAGATTGGGCACCTCCGGGTGGCTGGGGCAGTTATAAGGTGCATCGTGTGGTACCGTACAATGGTTGGGTCGATCTCAAAAGTGCCTTGGTTTATTCTGATAATATCTTCTTTGCGCGTACCGCTTTAGATATGGGCTACGATGCGTTTAATAACGGGATGAAATCTTTAGGCTACGGTGAGAAGGTGCCGGGCGCTTATCCGGTGCAAACCAGTCAAATTACTGCCGATGGGGTGATTGCCGACGGGCATGAAACCGGCCTTGCAGATTCTGCTTACGGTCAGTATCAGGTACAGATTTCACCGCTTCAGCAAACTTTGATTTATGCATCTTTGCAAAACGGCGGTAAAATTATGAAACCTTGCTATCTTATGGACGAAAAGCCGGAAGTTTGGATTGATGGCGTAGCAACCCAAGAACACATTGATTTCATCAATGATGCGCTGCGTGACGCTGTGCTTGTACAGCATCCGTTGGCGGATGTTGAGGGAGCAAAGATTTCTGCAAAAACCGGGACTGCGGAAGTGGGATCGGATGGCTCCACCAACCTTGGGTGGATGTGTGGCAGTGACCTTGCAAATCCAAACTGGACCATGTGTGTTATGGTAAATTACGTGGAAGATCGTGGTGGCTCTGATGTAAATGCGGCGTATATCGGAAAAATCGTTTCCGAGCTCTATGCGCAAAACGGTGGGCCCTATGTGCCAAGTGGATTAGAACAAGCGTCTGAATCTGATGAAAAGAAATAATCAATCAATTAAGCGTTGCTTCAAAGGGGCAACGCTTTTTTTTGTTAGTGATTGATTTGTGGCTGACATGAAGCAATCTTTGTATCTTGACAAAGAGCATATTTATACAGTAGTCTGAATGTATTGTGCTCGGAACGGATGCGCCGAGAACCTAGCAAAAGGAGGTTATCATGGATATCATACTTGTCATGTGCATCGGCATTTTGGTGGGACGTTTTTTAGTTCCGCAGGGAATGAAAAAGTTTAATGAGCGCGTTTCTATGTGCTGTACCTGGTTGCTTATTTTTGCCATGGGCGTGATGCTTGGCGAGCGTGAGGGCTTTTTGGAGGACCTATCTATGCTCGGTGTGCGTAGTTTTTTCTTTTTCTTGATTCCAACGGTATGTTCTATCATACTTGTGTATATTTTATCAAAACGTTTTATCGAGAAAAAGCAAACTGTCAAGGCTGAGAAGGAGTTGGAAGAATGATTGTAGTAGTGACGTTGTTATCACTCTTTGGAGGCTTGCTTTACGGTCTTTCAGGTCTTGATGTGTCATTGGTAAGCGCCATTGGCAATCACACAGATTGGATTCTTTACGCGCTTATGTTTACCGTTGGTATTAGCATTGGCATGCAGCGTGGAATGTTGAGTAAGATTCGAGAATATCATTTTAAAATCTTCATTATTCCAACCGGTGTTATCATCGGCTCCTTCATCGGTGGCATTCTTTGCGCATGGATGTTTGAGCTTCCGATTGGTCACGGGGCTGCAGTTGCCAGTGGGATGGGATGGTACAGCCTTGCCGGTGCCACCATTAGTCAAATGGGCGGTGCCGAACTGGGTAGTATTGCATTTATGAGCAATCTCATGCGAGAAATCTTTTCCTTTGTGTTGATTCCTTTGCTTGCAGTCAAGCTCAACTACTATACGTGCATTGCTTCTGCCGGTGCCACCAGTGAAGATACAACCTTGCCGGTGATGCTCAAATATACCAATGAAGAAACCGTGGTACTTTCTGTATTTAACGGTGTAATCTGCTCCTTTTTTGTGCCGCTCTTGATTCCGTTTTGCTTTGGTTTGTTATAAAATAAAAGCCGACCTGTATGATGGGTCGGCTTTTATTGTGGAGGCAGAAATGATGAGATTTGAACGTATAACAGATGTCAGCCATCCGATGTTTGCGCAAGCAATGGCGTTGTATCAAGAAAGTTTTCCAGTGCATGAACAGAGAGAGGCGTTGTCTCAAGAACGTATATTAAAGTATCCGGATTATCATTTTAGCTTGGTATACGATGAGGCGCTGTGGATTGGCTTGGTGCTTTATTGGGAGCAAGCGGAGTATCTCTATATTGAGCATTTGTGCATTATTCCGACAATGCGTAATAAGCAGTATGGGCAGCACGTTCTGACTTTGCTGGCTGAACAGAGTAAAACGATTATTTTAGAAATTGATCCGCCAGTGGATACGATTTCCATCCGGCGTAAGGGCTTTTATGAACGTTGTGGTTTTACGGTGAATGTGTATTCGCATACACATCCACCGTATCATCAGGATTGCGCCGGGCATAAGTTGGTTGTAATGACGGCACCGCAAGCTGTTAGTGCGGAAATGTATGATGCCTTTGCATCGTATCTCAATCAAGTGGTGATGCAGGACGCTTTTGCAAAAGAATAATGGAAGAGCCTTTTATTGTGAAAGAGAATCGTGTATACTAGGGAAAACATGATGTTAAATGTCACATAGGAGTTGATATAGTATGGAACGTTCTGTCCAATATTCAGACAATGATTACATTGTCCAACAGGTACTTTCGAAGTTTTCCTTTGCTTTGTTATTTATGACCGTTGGTATGGTGATAGGCGCATTGCTTGTGCCACCGGCAATTGCATCTATGATGCCGTTTTTGTGTATGTTTGTGCTTTTGGGCGCCTTTATGGTGCGTAGAGGTCAACGCAGTGAAAGCGGTATGGTGACCTACTCCATGAGCTTTGTTTACGGTTTTGCAGCGTTGATGGGTGTGGGGATTTATCCAAGTGTGCTTTACTATACCCAAGCGATTGGTGCAAATTTAGTTATGACTGCTTTGGGCGTGACCTTTGTGGTGTTTTTTGGGTTGTCTTTCTATGCAAGCCATACCAAGCGTAATTTCTTAAATTTAGGGTCCGTGCTTTTTGGTGGGCTGGTTGCCTTGATATTGGTTTCTTTGGTGGGGCTTTTTATTCACGCCACTGCCCTTCAGATTACTGTTACCGTTGGCGGGTTATTTATTTTTAGTGGTTATGTGCTCTATGATGTACAGTTGATGCGTAGTGGTTTACTCACCGAAGAAGACGTACCAATGATGGTATTAAACCTCTTCTTAGACTTCGTTAACTTGTTCCTCTATATTCTTCGTATGTTAGGATTTCTCGCAAGCAACGACTAAAAAACAATATATTTGAGTCAATCACACAGTCTCATTTTGATGGGACTGTGTTTTTTTATTGCTACTTTGTGGTAAACTATTGAACATAAAGGAGGCGACGACCAATGCTTTATATTTATAAAATGAATGCATTGTCTGCTGTAGAGCAGGATGCTTTTTTAACTGCCGTGGATCGCTGTGGCGAAGCGGTTTGTTTACTGGATGACAGTGATTTATCTCGTACGGTAACCGAGGTTCTTGACACAGTAGAGCCAGTGGATATGCGTGGGTTTAAACCATTCGCGAAAGTGGATGGGGCACCGTTTTTACTGATGGATGTGGATGATTTGGCCTTAGACCCAATTCTTGCTGCTATGCGCGCACATAAGGTGCGTATCGGTCATAAATGTATGGTGACGGATAAAAATCGCACATGGACGATACAAAAGCTGATTGGTGATGTGGCGGAAGAGCACGCATTGATGACAGCGTTGATGAAATTGCAAAAGTTGGTAGAGAACGCTGCAGATTTAAAAGAAAGCGATATGAATCCACTTCTTTGGATGGCTTTTCAGCAAAAGAAGCTCCAGGCTGAGGACTTATTGGCTCATATCGGTAAAGTAGAAATTCCGGTAGAAGCAGTGGATGCAGTAACTGCACAATTTGAGCAAGCCCTTCAAATGGTTCGCGAGGGAGGCTTGTCATGAGTGGGATTTTTGAAAAGCAAAGAGCGATGACTGCGGCGATAGAGAATACTTTACTGGAAAAGCCGGGAACGGTGGTAGAACCGACGGTATTCGTAAATCCTTACCATTTGGCACCGTTAAGTGCCTTGGTGTGTTTTGTAACGGATGCGGCAGAAAACTTTCAGGTGACCTTGAAAGATGGTCAAGGCCGTGCATATCTAAGCTATGAAACGCCACATACAAGCACGCATCGTATTATTGTTCCGGCGATGGTCGATGGACAGGTCACTACTTTTGAGGCGGTGGGGAGCAAAGGGAGTAAGGTGCAGTTGGCATTGCCAGCGGTAGAGCTTGAACGTCCAATGCAAATTGAGTGCGAAGGTGCTGCACCGGAAGGAACTTTGTTGTTTGCATTGCCTGCAGACGGCGCCGGGCAACCGGTGGCGGTCAATCAATACGGCGACCTGTGTTGGTCGTTGATGCGTCCGTTGAATCACCGCTTGCATTTCTTGGACAATGGGCATATGCTTACCGGTGCGCCACTACAAATGGCACCGCCATACAGTGGCGCAGCTATTTGGGAGTTGGATGCCCTCGGGCATATTTATAAGGAAATCCGTTTTGAAGACGGCTTTATCAGTGACTTTGTTGTGCTTGAAGATGGTACTATTGTGGCGATTGGACAAGCGGCATGGCAGGGTACCATTAGAGATACCCTTCTTTGGATCAATTCGGAAAGTGGTGCGATTGAAAAGCGTTTAGCGGCTTCAAGCGTGCTCGCTCCTACCGGCGGCAATGCCGGACAAAGTGGGAGCGACTGGTTCCAAGGCATTAGTGTGCGTTATGATAGGGAAAACGGTTTGCTGTATTGGAGCAGCTTGGCGCAGGATGTTGTGCTTGTGGTTGATGCTAAAACGGCAGAAGTGGTTAAGATTATCGGTCATACCGATGGTTGGGATGAAAAGCGTGTGGCGACGTCCCTTTTTACCCGTCCGGTTCCTCGAGGCACCTTTGAACAGGCTTACGGTGTACAATATGCAGATGGGGCGCTTTATTATATCAATGCAAATCGCTATCCTCTTGGCAAAAAATTGCCGTCTAATCCTTTTACAGTCAATCGTTTGGACCTCAAAAGCGGGCGCGTATCACCGTATATTCGTAATACGGAAGGACTGATCTCTCCTGTATTTTGTGATTTAGAACTATTAGAGGATGGCCACGTCCTCGTATTGGCTGGAGGTCTGAGTAATACAACATCTCACGTACCGGCGGTTTTTGCTCGTGAACGGCAAGACGATATTAGTCTATCCGCTCGTGCAACCCTATATCATCAAGGGGAAAAACAAGCCGCCTGGACCTTCAATGACAATCTTGTTTATGTTGGTTTCTGGCAAGGTGGTATGGCGTCCTTTGATTTTGCGGTCAGTGGTCCGGTTGGAGAATGGACCCCATCCTATGAGGTGGATATTGAATTGCCGATTGCTAGCGAAAGCAAGATTGAAGCAGAGCTTGCGCTCGATTTCTGGCAAGATGCTGCACGTCTTTATTTGAGTCGAAGGATTTATAAAGG
>USCP01000071.1 GCA_900553245.1 uncultured Peptococcaceae bacterium | reverse complement strand
TTTTTTATACGGTGCTTAACGATGAGGAACGCGGGCTCACAAGCCAAGAAGCGGCAATATCTTTTATAAAAGAGTTGCATCTCGCGCCCATTCAGAACATGATATGTGATACAATTGAAAAGGCCTATGAGTATTGCCTATACTGGCAAGAAAAGCGTCAAGAGCTGCCGTTTGAAATCGATGGAATGGTCATTAAGCTCAATGACTTGGCGCTACAAAAGCAGCTTGGCGTGCGTGCCAAGACACCGCGCTGGGCGATTGCTTATAAGTTCCCACCGGAGCAGAAGGTGACTCGTCTTAATGACATCACCTTGCAAATCGGACGTACCGGTGTGGCAACGCCGGTAGGGGAACTGGAGCCTGTCTTTGTTGCCGGCTCAACCATTCGCCGTGCGACCTTGCATAATAAGGATTATATCCATGAAAAGGACATTCGCGTGGGCGATTATGTGGTGATTCAAAAGGCCGGCGATGTGATTCCGGAAATTGACCATGTTGTGAAGGATAAGCGTGATGCGGTCAGCGTGCCGTATGAATTTCCATCTATTTGCCCGGAATGTGGCAGCACTCTTGTTCATGTAGAAGGGGAAGCGGCCATCCGTTGTATGAATGGGATGGCGTGTCCGGCACAGGTGCGTGCGCGCATCGTACATTTTGCGAGCAAGAATGCGATGGACATTGCAGGGTTGGGACCTGAAATTGTGAACCAGCTCTATGTGAATGGGCTTGTAAAGGAATTGCCGGATTTGTATCGTTTAACCGTTGACGACCTCTTGCGCTTGGATCGTTTTGCGGAAAAATCCGCTACCAATCTTGTGCAGGCGATTGAAGCCTCCAAAGATGCAGATTTTTATCGTGTGCTGTTTGGTTTGGGGATTCCGTTGGTGGGGCTTGAAACCAGCAAGATCTTGGAAAAGAATTTTGAATCCATCGAAGCCCTGATGGCGGTAGATGTGGATACCTTACAAAATATTGACCAAATTGGCGGTGTGATTGCCCGCGAGGTCAAGAATTTCTTCTCGGATGTGCAAAACAGGGCACAACTGGAAGCGCTACAGACACTGGGCGTGCCGATGGCGCGTAAGGAAGTTGGGAATGCATTGCCGCAGACCCTAGCGGGAAAAACGTTTGTGTTAACAGGGGCGTTGCCAACGTATTCTCGTGACGAGGCCAAGGCAATGATTGAAGCACGTGGCGGTAAGGTCACCGGAAGCGTGAGTAAAAAGACCAATTATGTGGTTGCCGGTGAAAAGGCCGGTTCGAAATATGAAAAAGCAGTAAGTTTAAATATAGAAATATTAACCGAAGAGGCACTGATTCAGTTACTGGAAGGAGAATAATATGCTGACGAAAGAAGCGGTAGAACGTGTTGCTCATTTGAGCAGACTGCAATTTAGTGAAGAAGAGCTTGAAGAACAATTTCAACAATTAGGGTCCATTATTGAAATGATGGATACCTTGAGTGAAATCGACACCACCGATGTTACGCCATTGAATCACGTAATGGACATCAACAATGTGTTCCGTGAAGATGAAGTGCACGAAAGCATGGGCGCAGAAAAGGTGCTTCAAAATGCGCCTAGCGAAAGCGATAACATGTTCCAAGTGCCAAAGATTGTTTAATTAGGGGAGGGAACGACTTTGTCAGAACGTCATACAACCATTCATGAACTGCATGAACGTCTTGTAAATAAAGAAACCACCGCACGTGCATTGACCGAAGCGTATTTTGCAAAAATTGAAGCTGGTGCGGATATCAATGCGTATATCAGCTTAAATAAAGATGCCGCTTTTGCCCAAGCCGATGCTGTGGATGCAAAGATTGCCCGTGGCGAAGAAATCGGGATGCTCGAAGGGATTCCGATGGCAGTGAAGGATAACATTTGCACCGAAGGCTTGCGCACCACCTGCGCCTCCAAGATGTTGGATAACTTTGTGCCACAATACGATGCGGCTGTTGTTGAAAAATTGCATGAAGCCGGCGCTATTATCCTTGGTAAGACCAACATGGACGAATTTGCGATGGGTTCTACCACCGAAACCTCTTTCTACGGTCCAACCAAAAACCCTGTTAACCACGACTGTGTGCCAGGTGGGTCCAGTGGTGGTTCCGCTGCTGCTGTTGCTGACGGCGAAGCGGTATATGCACTTGGGAGTGATACGGGTGGTTCCATCCGCCAGCCTGCTGCATTCTGTGGGATTGTTGGTTTAAAGCCAACTTACGGTGCTGTGAGCCGTTATGGTCTCATCGCTTTTGCGTCTTCTTTAGACCAAATCGGGCCGATTGTAAATGACGTAAAGGATGCAGGGATTGTTATGAACGCCCTCGCAGGCTACGATCATAGAGATTCTACCTCCGGTAACGTGAAACATGAAGATTTCACTCGTTTGATCGGCAAAGACATCAAGGGCGTTAAAATCGGTGTTCCTGTTGAATATATCGGCGAAGGGGTAGAACCTGCCATTAAGGAACAAATGGATAAGGTGCGCAAGCTTTTGGAAGAAAAGGGTGCCATCGTTGAAGAATGCTCTCTTCCAACCACGAATTACGCCATTCCTGCGTATTATTTGATTGCACCGGCAGAAGCAAGCTCCAATCTTGCGCGTTACGACGGTGTGCGTTACGGCTTGCGTGAACAAGCGGATGATATGATCACCATGTTCAAGGAAACCCGTCAAAAGGGTTTTGGCGCTGAAGTAAAGCGTCGTATCATGCTCGGGACCTATGCCCTCAGTGCCGGTTACTATGATGCATACTATCTCAAGGCGCTTAAGGTGCGTCATTTGATTAAGAATGACTTTGAAAACGCTTTCAAAACCTACGATTGCTTGTTGACGCCAGCATCTGTTGTGACAGCCCCTGAAATCGGTAAGGAATACGATGCGGTAACCACCTATAAGCAAGACATCTGCACCGTTACCAGCAACTTGGCTGGGTTGCCTGCTATTTCCGTGCCTTTCGGCAAGGATGAAAAGGGTCTTCCTATTGGGATTCAATTGATTGGTAAAGCATTTGACGAAGCATTTTTGCTTCAAGTTGCCTACGAAATTGAACAAAGTGAACAAGCATAAGGAGGCCATCTAATGAGATACGAACCAGTCATTGGGCTTGAAGTCCATGTTGAGTTAAAAACTGCTACCAAGATTTTCTGCAATTGCTCCACTGAATTCGGCGGGGCGCCAAATACCCATGTATGTCCTGTTTGCTTAGGGCTTCCGGGGACCTTACCTGTATTGAACAAGAAGGTGCTTGAATATGCAGTAAAGGCCGGATTGGCGACCAACTGCAAGATTGCAAATTTTAGCAAGTTCGACAGAAAGAACTACTTCTATCCGGACTTGACCAAGGCATATCAAATTTCTCAATTTGACTTGCCAATCGCTGAACACGGTTATGTTGAAGTTACCGTAGACGGCGAAGATAAAAAAATCGGTTTGACCCGTATTCATATGGAAGAAGACGCCGGTAAGCTCGTGCACCAAGGGGCAACCATTACTACCTCCAACTCTTCCTTGGCAGACTACAACCGTGCCGGTGTGCCACTGATTGAAATTGTTAGTGAACCGGATATGCGTAGTGCTGCCGATGCCCGCGCATACTTGGAAGAATTGCGTGCCATCATCGTTTATACCGGTGTATCCGATGCGAAGATGGAAGAAGGCTCATTGCGTTGCGACGTGAACATTTCCTTGCGTCCTGTCGGCGAAGAAAAATTCGGAACCCGTGCCGAAATCAAGAACTTGAACTCCTTCCGTGCGGTTGAACGTGCGATTGAATACGAAATTGAACGTCAAACCGAGCTTCTCGAAGACGGCGAACGCGTCAAGCTCGAAACCCGTACTTGGGACGATGCGCAAGGCATGACCTTCTCCTTGCGTAGCAAGGAGGAAGCGGACGAATATCGCTACTTCCCAGAACCTGACCTTCCTCCAATCGTATTGACCGACGAATGGATTGAAGGTGTGCGTGATACCTTGCCTGAACTCCCACGTGCCCGTCGTAAACGCTTGATTGAAGACGGCATCGGTGTGAAGGAAGCGTCGATCATTACCGATGACATCGCTTTAGCTGATTTTTACGATGCAGCAAAGGCCCTTCTCGATGAACCACAAATGATTGTGAATTGGCTCATCGGTGACGTAATGGCGAAGCTCAATGCCAGCGGTAAATCCTTGGCGGAAAGCGGCTTCACCCCTGAACACTTGACCTCTTTGCTTAAGCTTGTGATTGACGGTGAAATTTCCAATAAGATTGCGAAGGACGTATTTATGAAGGCCTTCGATGAAGGAAAGAATCCGGTTGATATTGTTAAGGAAGAAGGCTTGCAACAAATCTCCGATACAAGCTCTTTGGAACCAATGATTCAAGAAATCATCGACAACAACCCTAAATCTGTGGCTGACTACAAGGCCGGCAAGAAGAAAGCCCTTGGCTTCTTCGTTGGTCAAGTGATGAAGGCCACCAAGGGTCAAGCAAACCCTGGGGTTGTTAACAAGATGATTATCGATCTCTTGGATAAAATGTAATGAAAGACATTATTTCTAAGATTGACCATACCAATCTGAACCCTACCGCCACCGAAGCGGAAATTCTGACCTTTGCCGAAGCGGCACAAGGCACCGGCGTCGCTTCCTTGTGTGTGCAGCCATGCTATGTGGAAACCTTGGTGAAGCATTTTCCGGGTGGGGTTCCGGTGTGTACGGTGATTGGTTTTCCGAACGGTTATGAAACACCGGAAGTTAAGGCATACTCTGTCGAAGTGGCCTTCGGCCACGGCGCGGCGGAGGTAGATTATGTGGTGCCTCTCGGTCGTATCAAAGCGGGTGAATACGGGTGTGTTTACCATGATGTTCAACAAGCGCTTTATCGTAAGCCTGAAAAGGGCATCTTCAAGGTGATTTTAGAAACCGGCGCCCTCAGCGATGAGGAAATCGTTCAAACCATTCACGTGTTGAACGAGTTACCGATTGATTTCTATAAGACCAGCACCGGCTTTAAGTATCCTGGTGCCAGTGAGCATGCGGCGGCGCTAATCATGGTGCACAAGCGCGAGGATATTGCGTTGAAGGTGTCCGGCGGCATTGCGTCTATTGACGATGCAGAGCGTTACATTGCCCTTGGTGCAACACGACTTGGCGCCAGTAGATTGCTCAAGGCGTGCTTAGAAGCAAGTGCGAAATAGGAGGATTGATTATGGCAGATTTGGTATTTGAAATTGAAAAGACCATTGCAGTGTTATCCACCAGCGCCAAAGGCTGGCAAAAGGAACTTAATTTAGTGAGCTGGAACAATCGTCCTGCAAAATATGATTTGCGCGAATGGAGTCCGGACCACAGCAAAATGGGGAAAGGCGTGACCTTGTCCGAGGAAGAGCTCCAAGCATTAAAGGATGCACTGTCTAATATGTAAACAAAAAAGCTTCCATGTCGATGTGACATGGAAGCTTTTTTGTTTGCTAAAACTGACTGGTATAGAGCTTGTGGTAATAGCCCTTGGTGTGCAGCAGCTCTTCGTGACTGCCAAATTCCAGCAAAGCACCGTTTTTCATGACCATGATATAGTCTGCATTTTTGATGGTGGATAAACGATGGGCGATGATGAGCATGGTTTTTTCCTCCATCAGTTGTGCCAATGCGTGTTGCACCGTTTTTTCAGTATAGGAATCGAGGGAGGAGGTGGCTTCATCAAGGATGAGAATGTCGTTGTCGTTTAAGAGTACACGCGTGATGGCAAGAAGTTGGCGTTGCCCTTGGGAGAGCATGGCTCCTTGGTCTTGCAAGAGGGTGTCGTAGCCATCAGGCAAGGCTTCCACATAGCGGGCAAAGCCGCTTTTTTGGCAGGCGGCAATGATTTCTTCACGGCTGGCCTGAGGGTTGCCAAAAGCAATGTTTTCTAGGATGCTTGCTGTAAATATCATTGGGTGCTGTGGTAGTACACCGATGTGACGATGGATTTCATCGGTCGGAATGGTGCTTAGATCGGTCTTGTCAATAAGAATGCGTCCTTGTGTGGGGATATAAAAGCCTAGCAAAAGATTGGTGAGGGTGGTTTTGCCGGCACCGGTTGCACCAACGATGGCAATGGTAGACTTCGCGGGAAGTGTTGCACAAATATCGGTGAGCGCCGGTGTATCGGCATTGTGATAGCGGAAACTTAGGTGGTCGAAGGTGATACCATGCTTTTCTGGAAAATCTTGATTTCTCGTTGTAGCGAAGGTGTCTTCTTCATCGGGTGCTTCGAGAACGCTAAAGATTCTTGCGGACGCGGAAACGGTCGCTTGAAAGGCGTTGTAAATCGAAGCGAGTTGATTGAGTGGCGTTGCAAAACGGCGCATATAGAGCAGAAAGGTAAACAGGGTCCCAACGGTGAGTGCGTTTCCTGCGACAATACTCAAGCCTCCGACGATGGCAATGACAACGAATATAAGGTTATTGATAAAGTTCATCATTGGCGCCATGACTGAAGAGGTTTGCGCGAGGGTATAGGTATCGGTGACCACTGCGTTACGTTCGTTAAATTGCGCGATATTGCGTGCCTTATAGTTAAAGAGGCGGAGCATGCTTTGCGCAGAAAGGTGCTCCTCGATGTAGCTATTCAGGGCACCGAGACTGCGCTGGTAATTGCCAAAGAGCTTTTTAGAGATACGAGATACAAGGCCTGTTAAAATGAGAAATAGTGGAAAAACAATGGCTGCCCAACAGGTGAGCTTCAAAGAAAGAAGGCTCATCGCCACAAAGGTTCCGATCACGTTGACAATGGCTTCCACCACGGCGGTAAGGTTATCGGAAAAGGAGCTATTGATTTGGTCGATGTCGTTGGTCATGCGACTCATGAGATCGCCGGTGGTGTGGTCGTCATGATAGGACATCGGTAAGGTTGGGATTTTAGCAAAGAGTGCTTGGCGCAAATCATTGGCAAGCCGTTGGCCGACAATCGCCATGGTGTAAATTTGAATAAAAGTGATGGCGGAGGTAAAGGCAAAGAGGGCAAGGAGCACGACGATATTGAGCCAAAAATGACGGGCGGTTGTACCGCCGAGAATGAAGTCTACAGATTTCCCGACCAATTGCATCGCATAAAGAGTGAGGGCAGATACAGCAATGCTCATGACAATGGATGTAAAAAGCTGCCACTTGTTAGGACGAATGAATTGCCACAAGCGTTTGAGGGTATGGGTGGTAGATGTTTGATTACTCATCGAATAAAGCCTCCTCAATCATTTGGTCGCCAAGAATCATTTCGTAAAGTGGACAGGTTTGAAGCAGTTCGCGGTGTGTGCCGTGCTGAATAAGACGGCCCTCGTCAAAGACAAAGATGGCATCGCATTGACGCAACGAGGAGAGGCGTTGCGATACGATGATTTGCGTTTGTGGGCGCAGCGCATCGAGATTCTTGAAGAAGCGCTTTTCCGTATCGTGGTCAAGGGCGCTGGTGCTGTCATCGAGCATAAGAACCGTCGGATGCAGTGCAAAGATACGCGCGATGGACAAGCGTTGCTTTTGACCGCCGGATAAATCTTGCCCGCGCTCTAAAATGGAGCGTTCCACGGAATTGGTATTAAGTTGGTAGAGCTCACTTGCCATGGCATGGTCGAGGGCGTTTGTCATTTCTTGCAATGAAAGGGCTTCGTCAGCCAGCAGAAGGTTATCACGAATGGTGCCTGAAAGGATGGTGGCGTTTTGTTGGACATAGCCAATATGGCGCATGAGCCATTCGCGAGGAATGCGTTTTAGAGAGACGCCACCATAAGTCACGGTGCCTTCATAGTTTTGCAAAAGGCCTGCGAGTGCGTTTAAAAAGAGAGATTTGCCTGAGCCGGGAAGTCCGACGATACCGATGCGTTGGTTAAATGGAATGGTACAACTGATGCCATCGAGCTGGGGCTTTGGGGCATCAGCAAATTGATAGCGGAGGTTGCGGATTTCTAGGTCGAAACTTTTTGGCTCAAGTGGTTTTTCAATTGGCGCCTGTGCCGGCAGGGCAAAGACTTCTTCTACACGTTTAACGGAAGCGCGGGCGCGGGTGAGCATGGTGAGCACGCTCGAAGACGTAATGACGGCGCTTAGAATTTGCATGGAATAGGTCACAAAGGCGATGAGCTTACCAATATCCCTGCTAAAACCAAGAAAGCCCAAGCAAAGGACGGCTACAATGGCGTAGTTAAAAATAATCATAGAGGTCGGCGCTACCACACCGAACCGTTTTTGAATGGCAAGGTTTAAGGTCAGGAGTCGTTCACTACTTTCTTTAAATTTAGCAAGGGTTTCCTTGGTAGCGCGCATCCCCTTGATGGTGAAGATGCCAACTAACATTTCTTGGGCTCTGAGATTGATTTGGTCGATGGCTGTTTGGATTTTAGGAAAGAAAAACGCTGAAAACTTAACATAGACGATCATGTTTAAGCATAAAAGCGGTACCGTCACCAAGTAGGTGAGGGAGAGACTGGGACTCAATTTAATGGAAAGAACGAGTCCTAGAATGAAGGAAATAGGGACCTTTACAGCCACGCGTTGCAGCATCAAGAACATGTTTTGAATATGAAGGATGTCGTTGGAGAGGCGTGTAATTAAGCTTGAAGCACTAAGGGTCGTATAGGTTTCGTGATTTAAGGACAAAATTTGTGCGTAAAGTTGTTCGCGTAAGGATTGACCGATTTGTGCTGAAGCTTTTGCAGAGCTCCAGTAGGCAACAAAACCGGCAATGAGTCCGAAGAAAACGGTAATCAGCATGAATTTTCCGCGTTCAATAATCACTGCCGATTGATTAAGGGCGAC
>USCP01000070.1 GCA_900553245.1 uncultured Peptococcaceae bacterium | reverse complement strand
TCTAGACGTCCGAGCGATACCGATAAACGTGTCCATTATTTGTCACTCACGACTTACGGCGAGGCACTTTATGAGCAATATGTCGATCTCTTCCATGCCCAGGTGGCCAAGTGCTTCGAAGAAATCGACGAGCAGGATATGCTGACTGCTATTGACGTGATTGAACGTGCCAAGGAATTATTGGAAGAAAATCTTTGATCATCATTTAAAGCTTAAGGAGGCTTTTTACTTTTATGAGTACGTTTACTTTTGAGCGTCGTCTTGATGCACGCTTAATTATTGCTGTTATCGCTACCGGGCTCATGTCTTTCACCGGGATTTGCGTTGAGACGGCGATGAATGTTGTATTTCCAACCTTAATGAAGGAATTTAACATTCCCACCTCAACGGTTCAATGGGTCACAACCATTTACCTTTTGGTATTGGCCATCATTATTCCTGCATCCTCTTGGTTAAAGAAACGTTTTATGACTCGAACCTTATTTGGTGCATCCCTGGCACTTTTTATCGTTGGCACATTGTTGGGTTTGTGGTCACCTAGTTTTTCTGTGCTCATGTTGGGACGAATCCTACAAGGAGCCGGCACCGGGATTGCACTGCCTATGATGTTTAATATCATTATCGAGCAGGTCCCAACAAAAAATATCGGGATGATTATGGGATTCGCCACACTCACCATCGCCTTAGGACCGGCTGTCGGTCCATCCCTTGGCGGATTTATTATTAGCTTTGCTGGTTGGCGGATGATTTTTGGATGCTTGCTGCCAATCCTTATGGTGTCCGCCATCGGTGGTTTGAGTTGTATTCGTCAATCCTCTCCTTTGTCAAAGGAGCCATTCGACGTTTCCGGCTTTTTAATGCTGTCTGTCAGCTTTATCTGCCTCATATATGCTTTGAGCAATATCAGCGTCCTTAGCGCCACCTCTCCGATTTTCTTGGGCTTGCTATGCATTGCCATCCTATTTTTAGCGCTTTTTATCCGTCACTGCCGCAAAGCCGTCAATCCATTATTAAATCTCAATATTTTACATACCAAGCGTTATTCCTTTTGCTTAATGGCTTTGCTTTTATTGCAATTTTTCACCCTTTCGCGCGGCTTTATGATTCCAAATCTTTTTCAACTTTCCAATGGTTTAAATGCCTTTGAAGCCGGTTGTATTGTACTGCCAGCCTGCATTATCGGAGCCTTGCTCAACCCCATCAGTGGTCGTACCTACGACCAATTTGGCGCAAAACTCCCAATTCTCTTCGGGATGAGCTGTATTTTTATTGAAATGATTTTAGAAGTGTTTTTCATGTGTCACGTTTCCAGCACTGTCATGATGGGCATCTGTGTAATATACTGCCTCGGTCAAGGCTTTGGTCAAAGCAATATCACCACCTACGCTTTGCGTGGTTTGCCACTTGAAAACAACGCTGACGGGACCGCTGTCATCAATACTTTGCAACAACTTTTCGGTGCAATTGGTACGGCAGTGGCCTCTACGCTGGTTTCTATGGGACAAACTGCCGTACCTGACAATCTTGCTGCCGGAACGGCCTTAGGTACGCAATGGGCCTTAATCCTCAATGCAATCTTAGCTGTGATTATGGTGGTCCTTGTTCTCTTGGGCCTTCGTTATAATGAAAAATAATTTTTCCTACTGTTGTCTTTTCGCTGCCTATAATTATAGAAGGCTTCTCAGCATTTCTCGCAAGCCATGCGCCTGAACGAACCGGATGAGGTAGGTAAAAAACCGAAAAGACTGCACCGCTACAAGCCGGCGCAGTCTTTTTTTGTGGGGCATAAACTCGCAGGCATCCATCAGGAAGATTATAGGCATCCCTGAAATATCATCGACGAGTCACTGCTTGTTACTTTTACGCGCGAAGAGTGCACACTTTTCCGACTACATATTGATAAATACAACATTATGTAGTATACAATATGGTATAACGTGTTCTCATTGTTTCCGATACGGTGTCTGCAGATGCACCTGACTTTGACACGTGCACACTTAAAATGAATTTTTCGGAGGTGCCTATGAAGCCGATCCTCACGCGCCAATTTCTGGACGCTTGTTTTTCTGCCAAGCAAATTCTCAATAGCCTGCCACCATTACCATCATGGATGACACCACGCCAAATCAAGGTGGTAGATGCAATTTTTGAGCTGCAACAGGACCAAGATAATGTTCGCATCAGTGACATTGCCAACTATCTAGGGGGAACGATGCCAAGCATCACACGCATGGTCGCAGATTTAGAAGCCCACGATGTGCTGTTTAAGCAGCCCTCTTATACCGACAAGCGCGCCTTTTCTATCATCCTGACGCCTTACGGCGAAGCACTCTACCATCAATATGTGGAAGTTTTCCACACCCATGTAACCATGCGTTTAAGCGAAATCGACGAAGAAGAGCTGCGCACAACTATTAAGGTCATTTGTCGCGCCAAGGAATTGCTAAAAGATGCTGACACCACTGCACTTGTTTAAAACAAAAAACACGTTTCTCCATAAGGAAAAGCGTGTTTTTTTATTATTCGGCATTATTTGGAAGGAGGCCCTTCACGTCCTCTTCTTCTATAATCTGCATCATATAGTAAAAGTGATCATCCAAAGCTTCCTTTGCCCCTTGATAATTGTCGTTGCAAAGATTCACTACTAAATCACGGTGAGAGGATTGCAAACCTTGGTATTCTTTTTCGCCCATACCGGCGATTTTATTACGTACCTTGCGGATGACCTCGTTTAAAAGCTTATTGAGCGCCGTATACTGAGCAATTACCAAGCGGTTGTTGCTTGCTTCAACGATGGTGCTGTGAATCATTTGGTCATGTACCGTTTGCTCAACCGGGTCTTTGACGGTTTCCAATTGTTCCAAATGATACCACAAACGGTCTTTTTGTTCTTGACTGATGCTTTGGTGTGCCAAGAGGATGGCTTCCTGTTCCGAAGCATAGCGCAGGCCGACCACTTCGCGCTCATTCATATCACAAAGTGCGTAAATCATGGTCATCACCTGTGTCAATTTATGGTCATAGGCACCATTGATGTAATTCCCGCTGCCGTGCTTGCTGTCTACCACACCAATGGCGACAAGCACCGCCAAGCCAATACGTACAGAACCGCGGCTAATATCTAGCATCGCAGAGAGTTCACGCTCTGCCGGCAAGCGATCACCAACTTTTAGTTTCCCTTCAAATAATTGTTGTTCAATGTAATCGATGAGTTTTTCATAATCCTCCGATCGGTTCATGCCTTCACCTCCGTAACCATTATTTTTTCCTCATTAATCATAACATAGGAATGAAGAATATGAACCCATTATTCTTGTTTTATCTATAAAACATGCTTATAGAGATTGGTTAACCATTTCATGCAGAATTATTGACAATTATCTGTAAATATTATTTAATGTAGTACATGGATAACGCAGGTTACCCCCGGCGGACATAAGCGTGAATGAGCCGTTTGGAAATGTGCCTGCGAAAAAAAAAGAAAAGAGGGATATGTATGTTTTTAGATTTCATCTTGGCGCTCCTGCCAATCATCTGGCTCTTTGTTGCCTTCTTGGTATTAAAGATGCCCGGTCACCTTGGCTGCGCAATCGCACTTTTAATCTCTATTGTTGAATCTGTAATCATCAAATCTGTTGGCTTTAGTGAAACTTTACAAGGCTTAACGATTGGGGAAGCCGCTACCGCTTCTGTAGAAGGGTTAATCGGCGCAATCTGGCCTATCGGTTTCATTATCATTGCTGCAATGTTTACCTACAATCTTTGTGTAGAAACCAAGGCAATGGATCTTATCAAGAACATGCTCACTTCCGTTACTAACGACAAGCGCGTGTTAACCTTGATTCTTGCTTGGGGCTTTGGTGGCTTCATGGAAGCAGTTGCTGGTTTTGGTACCGCAGTTGCTATTCCGGCTGCAATGATGGTGGCTTTGGGCTTTAACCCATTGTTCTCCGCTGTTGCTTGCTTGATTGCAAACGCTGCACCTCCTACCTTTGGCTCTATCGGTATTCCTACCACCACCGCTGCCGGTCTCGTTGGCATGGACCCACTCATGATTTCCGGTCCTGCAATGAACATGCTCGCTATTCCTGCATTCTTGAGCCCATTCCTTATCATTGCTTTAATTGGCGCCACTGAAAAATCCAAGGGTGCTTTCAAAGATATGATAGGTTTCACCACCCTCGCAGGTCTTTCTTATGTTATTCCTGCACTTCTCGTTGCCCATTTCGTTGGCGCTGAAACCGTTGACTTAATCGGTAACACTTTTAGCTTGATTGTAATGGTTCTCGTTGCTTCTAAACGTAAACCAACCGAAGATCCTGCATTTGCTATGACCATGTCCGATGAAGAAAAGGGTCATCTCAAGGCTATTCCATTTGGCAACCTTGCAGCTTGGTCCCCATACATCCTCATGTTGGTGCTCCTCATCGGTACTTCTAAGCTCGTTGGCCCTGTAAACGCTTGGGTAAACAGCTTCAAAATTAACTTCACTGTTTACTCCGGTGAAAATCCAGCCGCTATTTCATTGGTCATTTTGAACTCTGCGGTTATGCTCTTACTTGCCGGTATTATCGGTGGCTTTATTCAAAAAGCATCCGTTGGTACCATGTGCCGCGTGATGGGTCAAACCCTCAAGGGCATGTGGAAGGCTATTGCAACCATCGTCTTCATCATTGCAATGGCGAAGGTAATGGGTTACAGCGGTATGACTTCCTCTATCGCTACCTTGTTGGCAGACCTTACCGGTTCCTTCTATCCTGCATTGGCACCGCTCGTTGGGATTATCGGGACCTTCGTTACCGGTTCCACCACTTCTTCCGGCGTTATCTTTGCACAAATGCAAGCGCATGTTGCAGAACTCCTTCAAGTGGATCCTGTGCCACTCGTTGCAGCCAACATGGTTGGTGGTGCTATTGGTAAGCTCATCAGTCCACAAAGTATCGCAATTGCAGTTGCTGCAATCGGTACCATCGAAGGCGTGAAGAGTACCGACTCTGCCATCATGAGTAAGACCATTAAGTACTGCCTGCTCTTTGGTGTCATCGTTTGCGCCATCTCCTATGTTTCCGCAGTACTGCTTTAATTGAATCCATCGTGTGTTGTGCATTCCTCTCACAGCATACGCTACTCTTTAAATTTTTCCACGCTAAAGGGCGGAGGGTTTTCCCTCCGCCCTTTAAATTTATTCGCTTATTGTCAAAATTTGACCGAGCCTCTCTTAGAAGCAGCGGTCTATTTTTGATAAAATACACCTTTTTTCACAACTTTGCGCCACAACCGAGAGAGGGATTATTTCACGAATAAAATAAATGATTTTTTGGAACGAATAAGAATAGACAAGGACCACCACCAATGTCATAATGGGGTGAGGCTGCTGTACCTCAGCAGTCGTCGTATTTTTTCTTTTAAACTATAACGAAAAGGGTGAATACTTTGAGTAGATTGGATATTAACACGCCCGACCAAGCCCAAATGGTCGTGGACCAGCTATACCATGATATGGAACGCCGTATCGTCGCTTCCGGCCCTGGGCTTTGCCCAGTGGATATGTCATTGAACTTTCTCACACTGTGCCATGCGCAAACCTGTGGGAAATGTGCACCTTGCCGCATCGGCTTAGGTCAACTTGCAACCCTCATGCGCAACATTTTAGATGGCAAGGGCAAGATGGAAGACCTCGATGTCCTTGAGGAAACCGCGCAAGATATTGCAGACACCGCCTCCTGCACCATCGGCATCCATGCCGCACGCTTGGTGCTCAGCGGCTTAAAGGGCTTCCGCGATGACTATATTGAACATATTACCCATAACCGTTGCTTAGGAAATATGGAGCAGCCTGTGCCTTGTGTGGCGCTCTGCCCTGCAAAGGTCGATATTCCGGGATATATTGCCTTAATTCGTGCCGGACGCTCTGATGATGCGGTGCGCCTCATTCGCAAAGACAATCCATTCCCTGTGGCTTGCGGCTATGTCTGCGAACATCCATGTGAAGCCCGTTGCCGTCGCCATATGTTGGACGATCCAATCAATATTCGCGCCCTTAAGCGCTATGCAGTGGATACCGCGGGCGATGTACCGCAGCCGGCTTGTGCAGAACCTACCGGAAAACGCATTGCTGTCATCGGCGGTGGCCCCGGTGGTCTTTCCTGTGCTTACTACCTTTCCTTAATGGGGCATTCTGTCACTGTATATGAAAAGCAAAAGCACCTCGGTGGGATGCTCCGTTACGGGATTCCAAGCTACCGCTTCCCGCGCGAACTTTTGGACCGCGAAATTGATTCAATCCTCTCTCTTGGGATTGAAGTCCATACCAATTGCACCATCGGCGAGGATATTTCCTTTGATGAGATTCACAAGAATTTTGACAGCATCTATATCGCCATCGGTGCACACAACGATAAAAAAGCAGGGATTCCTGGTGAAGAAAGCAAGGGCGTTACAAGCGCAGTCGAGCTCTTGCGCGAAATCGGCGATGACAACATCCCAAATTACCAGGGTAAAAATGTGGTCATCATCGGTGGTGGCAATGTGGCCATGGACGTGACCCGCTCCGCGATTCGCTTCGGTGCCAAGCGTGTGACCTGCGTCTACCGCCGTCGCCAAGTGGATATGACCGCTCAGGCCGAAGAAGTTGAAGGCGCAATTGCAGAAGGCGCTGTGCTCATGACCATGCACTCTCCGGTACGCATCGAATCCGACGAAAACGGCAATGTCACCGCCCTCATCACTCAAAAGCAATTAACCGGCGAAATCAAACGCAACCGTCCGTCTCTGATGCCGGATGAGGTTGAGGAAACTCGCATTCCTGCGGATGTGATTGTAGAGGCCATCGGCCAAGGCATTGACATCAACGCCTTTGAAGTGGCAGGGCTTCCTGTTTACCGCGGTGCTATCAGCGCCCTCTCCAACAGCCACCTCAGCTCCGACAGCATGGACGATGTCTTTGCCGGTGGTGACTGTGTCAGCGGTCCGGCAAGTGATTTCGCCGGCCCGAAAGGCCCCCCCGCCCCCGTTCCTGCCGGTAAGGTCGCCGCTGCCAACATCGACGAGTATCTTGGCTTTAACCACGAAATCACCGTGGATGTAGATATTCCTGATGCCGGGCTCGACGATAAGACACCACATGCGCGTGTAAATACCACCGAACGCAACGCTGACGAACGCAAAAAAGACTTTATCTGCATTGAATGCGGCCTCACCGACAAGGGCGCCATGGCAGAAGCAAGCCGTTGCTTGCGTTGCGACCACTACGGCTTCGGCATTTTCAAAGGGGGAAGACATTCAAAATGGTAACTTTAACAATTGACGATATCACCTTAACCGTTCCGGATGATACCACGATTTTAAAGGCCTGCGAAATCGCCGGCCATCCCGTACCGAGCCTTTGCTACTGGGAAGGGCTCAATGAAATAGGCGCTTGCCGCATGTGTATTGTCGAAATTGATGGCGTGGATCGCCTTGTGCCCTCCTGCATCGATAAGGTATCTGAAGGCATGGTCGTTCATACCAACAGCCCTCGCGTGCGTGCTGCCCGTCGCACAAACTTGCGACTGATTCTATCTCAACACAACGGCGACTGCACTCTCTGCGTGCGCAACGGCAACTGCTCCTTACAAAAACTCGCTCGCGAACTCAACGTGTTGTACAATCCATTCCCAAAGGACATTCAATACAACGTCTGGGACATGACCTCCCCGCTTATCCGTGATAACAGCAAGTGTATCAAATGCATGCGTTGTATCCAGGTTTGTGATAAAATCCAAAGTCTCAATATCTGGGATATTGCCGGTACCGGCTCTCGCGTCACTGTTGACGTTAGCTACAACCGCAACATCCGCGAAGCAGACTGCTCTTTCTGTGGGCAATGCATCACCCACTGTCCAACCGGCGCCCTTCGCGAACGCGATGACACCGAATTGGTATTGGAGGCCCTTGCAGACCCAGAAATTATCACCGTGCTCCAAGTAGCACCTGCTGTACGTGTGGCTTGGGCAGAAGAATTGGGCATCGATTCCGATACTTTTTCCACGCCAAAAATGGTGGGCGTCTTAAAACAACTCGGCTTTGATTACGTCTTTGACACCAATTTTGCTGCCGACCTCACCATCATGGAAGAAGCCACCGAATTCATCGAACGCTTCACCCATCGTGACGAGCATCCATGGCCAATGTTTACCTCCTGCTGCCCTGGTTGGGTGCGTTTCATCAAGTCCAACTTCCCGGAAATGACCGATAATCTGTCCTCGGCAAAATCTCCGCAGCAGATGTTTGGTGCCGTGGCAAAAAGCTATTTTGCAAAATCCATCGGCGTCGATCCACATAAAATTCGCATGATTTCCATCATGCCATGTGTGGCTAAAAAGGAAGAATGTGCTCTTGAACCAATGCGTGATGCATGCGGTGATCCGGACGTTGATATTGTGCTCACCACCCGCGAATTTACCCGCATGGTTCGTAGCGACAACATCCAAATCAACGAAATTCCTGACAGCGACTTTGACCATCCACTCGGTACCGGTACCGGTGCAGCCGTCATCTTTGGTACCACCGGCGGTGTAATGGACGCCGCGCTTCGTAGCGCCTACTACTTCCTTACCGGTGAAAATCCAAATCCGGATGCCTTTACCGCCATTCGCGATATTGATGCCCTGCACGGTCGCGAAGCCACCTTCACCATTCCTGGGACCGGTGACGTACGCATCGCCGTTGTTTCCGGCTTAGGCAACGCCCGCAAGCTCTTGAATAACATTCAATCGGGAAAAGCCCATTACGATTTCGTCGAAGTCATGGCTTGCCCTGGC
>USCP01000069.1 GCA_900553245.1 uncultured Peptococcaceae bacterium | reverse complement strand
GCATGCTCGTGTTTTTGTAATTATTTTATTTTCCAACCGAAATTCGTGAAGAGCCTTTTATTTTTACTCCCTCATTTGCCACCTCTTCTGTCCACCATCCCTTCCTATAAATCACCTCTAAAATATCTCCTAAACAACATAAATCAATCACATACAAAAAAGACGATAGGCGCTTAGCCCATCGTCTTTCTGTTTATCGATATGTTTTCAATATTTTCTTATGTTCCACAGGCACCTGCCTGCTTTCAATCGCTTTCTGAATAGATTTTCGGTGCACCCACTCAGGCAACCGTTTTTCCGCAATCCACGGCAGCGCCATTTCATATCGTTTGGCAAGCGCCATGCTGAAATACCACGCCACTCCCATGTTAACATAATATTCATCTGAACAACACGCCGCCACTTTTTCCAAATGCAACGGTTTAAAATACTCACCCAGATAATGGCGCATCAAGGTATTGATCCCAAACCGTACCGTGTACGGATACGCTGTATCTTCCATCCAGTCAAATGCCAACACTTCAACTTCAGCCGGATATTTTTTAAATATTTTCGGAGAGAAGGTATCACAAGTCGCCCAATTATCAAGTTGAGGCAAAAACGCCTGTGTCTGTGTCACACAATCATCAAAATCCTTCAATTCATCAATAAAAAAACCATGAACATTGATTTCTTCTAAATAATCATGATGAGTCATCGCAAGGTATTCCGACACACGAGCATCCTGTCGATAAGATTTTGCAATTTTCCGTTGTATCGGCACACGCACACCAATCAATCGCGATGCCTCTATCGTCGGCAAAAGCTTCGAATGAAATGTCTTATATTGTTCATCTCGCGCCTCAAAGAGCGCCGTTCTTATTTCTTCCGCAAAACACCCGCTCATGCATCCTCCGGCAACACTTCAAAATCACGTTCAAAATATGGATCCAACGGTACACCATTAAAATGATGGTCCATAAAATTCGATGCCAAATCAACAAAAACAGGCTTAGCTTCCTCAAACAGCACCATCAATCGAGGATTGGTATAGTCAGACAAGGTATCCTTTTCACCCATAAAGACGCCACCAAG
Organism: uncultured Peptococcaceae bacterium; assembly: GCA_900553245.1. Taxonomy (GTDB): domain Bacteria; phylum Bacillota; class Peptococcia; order Peptococcales; family Peptococcaceae; genus UMGS1590. Next base: position 7,767 of record USCP01000069.1, on the reverse strand, counting down.
CTTTTCCGCCTTAAACTTCGCAAGTACCTTTTGATAAAAGTCATACTGCTTATCAAAAGGTGTACGCATGATATTTTTCAAAATCGCATAATCTCGCACCAAAAGCGCAATATCCTTAGCACTGCCGTGACCATCATACATATTCGCCACCACGGCACGCTGGCGCTTATTTGATGCAAAGCAATCTCCCAATCGAAAAGAACGAGCATTTTCACCATTGCGTTCTAACAACAAACGGTCGAATTCCGTTTCCAACCGCATATGATTGTATGGCAAGGTTTCCACCCAACGGTCAATATGCGGATGACAAGTAGAATCTAAGCTAAAGTGCCCAATCAAACCAATCGCATACGCCAAGCTCGCACTATCCAATCGTTTCGCCCCACGACGTTCAAAAAACCGCAACAAAGAACCACAGGATTGTCTATGCAAGGCACTCCCTATCAACGCCAACGATTTCTTTTTAAAATAAAAGAATTGGTCATAAAAATAAAAATCCGGCCCCTGTAATCCAAGGTTATATAGCGCACGGTGATCATTTACTATTCGCTTAATAGACGAATCAAATTTCGGCAATACTTCATCCCCAAAAACATAATGAGCATACATTGCTGGCATCTAACCGCCTCCTAACAAAGGTTTTCTTCAAAGCTTATCATAACACAGTCCATTTCACTTTATCTATTCGACTTCTTAACAAATATCTCCGTCACCCCCACAATTTCCACACAATCCCCTCGCTACACAAAACAAAAAGGCGAAGCTCGAAAGCTTCGCCTTTTTTTCGTTTTTATTCGTCTTTTCCAAGGAAGTGGTCCGCCGTCTTAAAAACGATGGCACGCACCAAGAAGAACAGCGCCCCAAGACCGACAACGGCAGTAAAGAACATCGCCCATTCTACAGGAATTGCTCCAATCATCATGCCAACCACCTCCTAGCAAAAACACTTTTAATTAGAGAACCAGACTCATGGAGTCAGTAATCTTTTTACGCAATTCTAAGAAGTCATGCCCAGTCAAGTTACGTGGACGAGGTAAATCAATGACATATTCATCCGCCAAATGACTTGGGAGCTTCCCATCCAATACGATAATACGGTCAGCCAAATAAATCGCTTCGTCAATATTGGAGGTTACGAACAAAATAGTACGTTTTTCTTCTTGCCATACGCGTTCAATTTCAGTTTCCATCAAGATACGAGTCTGAGCATCGAGCTGACCAAATGGTTCGTCAAGAATCAACAAGCTTGGTTCATTAACGTATGCACGTGCAATCCCTACACGTTGCTTCATACCACCTGACAATTGGTTAGGATAGCTATCTTCAAAGCCAGTCAAGCCAACGAGATCAATGTATTTTTGAGCCATCTTACGACGTTCTGCTTTACCAATGCCCTTCAGTTTAGGACCCATTTCAACGTTGCCCATAACAGTCTTCCAGAAGAAGAGGGTATAGCGTTGGAATACAAACCCAACCTTATCACTTGGCCCATCCACTTCTTCACCGTTTACATAAACGTGACCGGTGGTAGGTGCTTCAAAGCCTGCGATCATACGCATCAAGGTACTTTTACCGGATTGCCCAGGACCGAGAATAACGACAAATTCGTTTTCCTTAGCATGGAAATTCATCGTAGATAATACTTTCTTTTCGCCAAATTCCTTGGAGATATCCACGCACTCGATTATATTCCCGTGTTTCTTGTCCATGGACATAACCCCCTTTCAATCATGGAAAGTGCAAATGAAGTCAAGAAGGATACGAGACAGATGGTGAGCATCCCTGCAATACACATTGCAGTGTTGTCAATACGCATCCCTTGGTTAATAACGAAGCCCAAGCCTTCACGAGCACCAACCAATTCTGCTGCAACTACGCAAGTCCAGGAACTAGAAAGCGCAATCTGCAACCCTGCAAAAATCGCTGGGATACAAGATGGTGCGGTTACTTGCCAGTGTTCTTGCCAATAGCTTGCACCAAGGTTACGGATACAGTCATACAATTCAGGGTCAACGAGACGAATCCCATTGTAAGAGTTCAAAATCAATGGTACCAAAGCACCGATGAAGATGATGAACACTTTAGAGGTTTCACCAATACCAAACCAGAGAATTGCAATGGAAATCCATGCTATAGGTGGCATTGGTTTGAAGAATTCAAAGATAGGACGAACAATTGCATTCGCAGTTTTGTTAAAGCCCATGAGTACCCCAAGAGGAATACCAATCAAGGCTGCCAAAAGGAAAGCAATCATTACACGGCGGAAACTAATCCAAGTATGCATTAACAGGGTATAGCCCGCCAACTTGCTTTGGAACATATGAATCAGCTCAGTAACCACTTCGATTGGTCGTGGCATCATAGCAGAACCACCAACAACAACAATCAAATCCCAGATGGCCAAGAAGAGCACAATAGAAATTACATTCAGTACACGTTTGTTACGTAAGAATTTTGTCAGAGCGTTACCGCCTCTAGCTTCAGAAATTGTTTCACTCATAACTCGCCACCTCCTTACTGACCTTTTCTGCTGCCCTTAACAAGCTGCTTTTCAATGAAACCAACAATAATGGTAATAACAACCCCAGTCAATGCGGTCAATACCATCCCAAGGATGATCATGTCTGGCATTAAGAGACGGCGACCCATTTCAATGAAGAAGCCCAAACCAGCATCCGCACCAACCATTTCTGCTGCTACCAAGCATGTCCATGCAGTCGCAAGCGCTACTTGCAAACCACCGAATACCATTGGCAACGCAGATGGAACGCAAACGTTTTTAAAAATTTCCCAACTGTCCGCCCCGTAGGTCTTCGCCATACGGATGTAAGTTGGGTTTGTCATTTTAACACCGGAGCAAGAGTTGATTACACACGGTACCAACGCCCCGATAAAGATGATGAACACCTTAGAGAATAAACCGGTACCAAACCAAATGATGCAAAGAGGAATCCATGCAACAGATGGGATAGGACGAACAATTTCGAAGATTGGTCGTACAAGACCGTCAAAGGTAGAGAACCAGCCCATTGCGAGGCCGAGAGGAATACCAATCAACAGTGCAAGCACATAACCAACAACCGCTTCTTCCAAACTCAAAGCGATATGGCCCCAAATGATTGTCCCGTCCGGATTCGGATTGGATAACTTATCAATAAATAGCGATATAACCTGAGTTGGTGACGCCAACAAGTGCGGACTCACCACTTCAAATTTTACAATTAATTCCCAAAAAACCAGAAACGCGATAACGGAGATTGTAGAAATAGCTAAATAAGTACTCTGCTTTCGCTCCGTGCGTTTCAACTTTTTCGCACTAGCCATATAATTACACCTCCATTGAGTGTATTCTTATCCTCAGTGTAATAAATTCAAGTAAAGAGAAATGTCTTTCTAAAGTACAAGAAGGGGGATGCTTGATCCGCAACCCCCTCCAGTTCAACAAAATTACTTATTTAGCTTATTACGCTTTTGCGTCTCTTACTTCAATAGCCTTTTCGAGGAAGGAGGAATCGATGCAGTAACCCTTTTCTTCGAGTTTCTTTACATCTTCAGGGGTATACTTGCCTTGACCTTCAAAGTAAGCTGCAGTGCCTTGCATAGCCTTCAAAAGCTCGCCGCTTTCCATCATCTTAAGCTGATCTTCCAAAGAGTAGATATCGTGAGATTCGATATCAAGTGCAGCGTCGTCTTCACTAACGTTCATTGCCGCCCAATCAGTAAAGAAAGCAGAAATTTCAGGAGCTAATTTTTTGCCGTCTTTGTTAAACTTGGTAGCACCTTCGTCAACCATTGCCAACAATCTTGCAACTGCTTCTGGGTCTTCCTTCGCGAGTTTAGGGTCTGCTACCCAAAGCATCAAGCATTCTGCACCAACTTGTTCAGCGTTTGCAACTTCCTTCCAGCCTTTTTCATAACCGGTGTAGAGGAATGGTGCCCAAAGAACGAGGTAGTCACCTTCGCCACTTTCAAATGCAGCGATTGCTTGAGCTTGTTCAAGGTTCTTAACGGTAACATCCGCTTCGGTCAAACCGAGGGATTCAAGATACTTAGATAAAGTATAGGTCCCGGTAGATACGGTAGTGGTCAAAATGGTTTTGCCCTTAAGGTCTGCTGCGCTACCGAAAGTACCGTTTTCATTTTTAGTTTTGAATACGTTGTCATCAGGACGAGCCAACACTGCGTTCGCGCGAGATTCGTTTGAGGAAATACCAACAATTGGAGTATCATAACGAAGAGCACTCATCAGAGTAGGTACAGACCCGTTACTCATAATTGCAAGTTGGTTAGCCGGAACAGTTTGTACCATAGGCATCCCAGAGTCAAAATATTGCATCTTCATATCAATGCCGTATTTTTCTTGGATGGATGGATCAGTGTTGGTTGCATAATAAGCGGACCATGCATCGATTTGGCCTTGGAACCCGCCTTCAACAGAAAGGACATCGCCTTCACCAGAAGCGGAACCACCGCCACCGCCGCCACCGCAGCCTGCGAGAGTACCGAGCATTGCAACTGAGAGCACGACCGCTGTTGCCGCTCTCCATGTTTTCTTGTGACGTTTCATTAGAAACACACTCCCTTCAATCTTACCTTTTTGTTTTTTTATTTTTTGCGATTAATTTCTTACCACCACTTAATCGCATCGGTAACATAGTTACGTAATTCTACGAACTCATCAGAAAGAGCATTACGAGGTCTTGGCAAATCAATTGGAATAGATTCCTTAATCGTTGTTGGCTTATTTGTCAAAACAAGGATACGCTCTGCGATGTAAACAGCTTCTTCAACGTTGTGAGTAATAAAAATAACGGTGTTATGGAACTCTTGCCAGATACGAACCAATTCGTCTTCCAAATAGAAACGGAGCTTTACGTCCAATTGCCCATAAGGTTCGTCCATAAGCAACAAGTCCGGGTTAACCGCAAAGGCTCTCGCAATCGCTACACGCTGTTCCATACTGGAGGAAATTTGTGCAGGATAGAGATCCTGAGTTTGAGTTAGCCCTACAATTTCCATTACTTCTTGTGCCTTTTTCTCGATTTGGTCCTTTGGCCATTTCTTGATTTCCATCCCATAGGCGATGTTTTCTTTTACAGTACGCCATGGTAAGCAAGATGGTTCTTGGAACACAAACGAGATGTTGTGTTTTTTAGGGTCTGCCGGTTCTCCGTCAATAAGGATGGAACCTTCAGAAGGAACATACAACGTTGACAGCAGGTTCAAGAATGTTGTCTTCCCGCAACCAGTAGGACCTACAATTACTAGGAATTCCCCTTGTTTTACGGTGAAGTTGATGTCATTCAAAACCAACAAATCGCCAAAACGTTTTGTCAGACCTTCAACAACAACTTTGTCTTTTCTCGTGTCTTCTCCCATACGCCCACTTCCATTCTTTTTCGTATTATAGAATAATTAGTGCTACGGTCATTATCCGACAAACAGCCAATGAATAAATCAGATTTATTACATATATAAATCAATCGATTTATAGTTCCATTAGGGTTGTTTATCGTTCCCTTGTGTTTAATTATAGCTTACACTAGTCAATTGTCAATAAAATTCTAAAGTTTTTTGATTTACAATAGATATAACGACCACCTTTGTTATTTATTATCATTTTCAGCGTGTTATTCACTAGACTTTTTCATCGAAATATGGTAGACATCGTTTTTTATAAGACTTTAAGCCATATATTGTCCAAAAATTTATCAATTTATATTTTTTGTTAATTTAAATGTTATCAATTCATTCTTCAAAATTGTTAAAACCGCATAATTATCCACTTTTTTAAGCCTTTCAAGATAATATCAGTCTGCCATTTCTTGTCTTCCACCCATAAGCCGCATTTTTCATTGTCATATTTTTACTAGACAATTTCCATCTTGTGCACAGTGAGCATTTGAACAAAAAAGACGTTGCAAAAGCAACGTCTTTTTTGTTTAGTCTTGTGCGTACTGTGCACGTCCGGTTTCAAACAAATTCCCACCTTGAGCGTCAATCGCTACAATTGCCGCCAGATTTTCAATTTCCAAGCGACGAATGGCTTCGGTGCCAAGATCATCGTAAGCAATCACTTCTGCTTTTTTGACACTCTTAGAAATGGCCGCACCGGTCCCACCGATGGCAACCATATAAACGGCACCGTTACGAATAATCGCATCTATAACAGCTTGGCTACGAGGTCCTTTGCCAAGCATCCCTTTTAGACCTGCTTCATCCATTAAGCGTGGTGCAAACACATCCATACGGCTAGAGGAGCCAATGGCTTGTCCAGGTTTTGCCGGAGTTGGGCCGGCATAGTAAATAAGTTGATTGTTCCAATCCACCGGAAGGGCTTCACCTTGATCTAGTGTTTCCACCATGCGCTTATGTGCCTTATCACGAGAAGTATAGATGACACCGGAAAGCATCACCGTATCACCGGCACGCAAATCCGCAAGCGTCTCTGCGTTAAACGGAACTTGTACTTTTTTTTCCATTGTTACATTTCCTCCCCTTCAAGCACTGTGCTCATATGTCGCGCTGCGTGGCAGTTAATATTTACTGCCACCGGCAAGGATGCGATATGACAAGGATGCGTGTTTACATGCACCGCTAACGCAGTCACACGACCACCCAACCCTTGCGGCCCAATACCGAGCTTATTCACTTTTTCAAGAATTTCGGCTTCCATATCGGCATAGCGTGGGTCTGCATGGTGAGAGCCAATTGGACGCGCTAAGGCTTCTTTTGCAATTTCGGTGGCTTTTTCCATGGTACCGCCAATCCCTACGCCAACAATAATCGGCGGACAAGGATTCCCACCGGCACGTGAAACCGCATCGACAACAAAATCCACTACACCGTCTTTACCTGCAGTTGGTTTGAGCATCCCGAGTGCCCCCATATTTTCCGCACCACCGCCCTTTGGCATCAAGGTCAGTTCCAATTGATCCCCAGGCACAATGTTAATGTGGATGACGGCAGGGGTATTATCACCGGTATTGATACGGTCAAAAACCGGTTCTTCTACCATACTGCGGCGAAGATATCCTTCATCATAGCCCAAGCGTACCCCTTCATGAACCGCTTCGGTTAAATCGCCGCCTACGAGGTGTAAATCCTGGCCAATATTCAAATATACCACCATGGTACCGGTATCTTGGCACATGGCTTGCTTTTCACAACGTGCGAGTGTTGCATTGGCAAGAATTTGGTCCAAGCAATACTGTCCAAAAGGAGATTCTTCCTTTGCACGACCTTCTACCAGCGCTTGCTCCACATCTTTCGGTAGGTCGGTATTCACCTCCACCGTCATGCGACGGATGGTTTCTGTAATTTTCTTTACATCTAATGTTTTCATTTCTACCCTCCACTCTAAAAAACAAAAAACAGACCGCACTATGGCGGTCTGTCAAAATCAAATTAGCCTTCGAATGCTTTGGTGAGTGGTGGAACCACTTGCTTTTTGCGAGAAACAACGCCGGCAAGTGCTGCCAAACCGTCTTCCACTTTCACACCAAATGCCATTTCAACCTTTGCTGCTTCGCCGCCGCAAACCATCGCAGTAGAGTTGCTATCAAGGATGTTGGTAATAAGAAGCACAAAGAGGTCGTAACCTTCCTTTGCACTGACATCTTGCATAAGCGCTTCGAGTTCTGCCTTACGTGCCAATACGTCACTCTCATCGACGGTATTTACTTGCGCAATGCGAACAGTGGCGCCGCCCATTGGGAAACTCTTTGCATCAAGGTTCAAGAGTTCTTCGCAACTCTTTGCGGACAA
>USCP01000068.1 GCA_900553245.1 uncultured Peptococcaceae bacterium | reverse complement strand
TGTCCGTAATTTGTACCCCGATGCGAGACGCTGGACTGTTGATTGGCCCCATACAGAATGGAATTACAAAAAGGGTACGTCCCTTCATGGCGCCTTCATAAAGTGAAAGCATTTTTTCTTTTAATTCTTTAGGCGGATACCAATTATTGGTAGGACCGGCATCTTCTTCTTTTTCGCAAGAAATAAAGGTGCGCCCTTCAACACGGGCAACGTCGGAGATATGGGATCTAAATAAATAGCAATTAGGAAGTTTTTCTTGATTGAGCTTAATCGCTGCATCATGCGCGATGAGATCTTCTAAAATGGATTCTTGTTGCTCTTCGGAACCATCAAACCATACCACTTTATCCGGTTGACAAAGGGTGGTAATTTCGTCGATCCAAGAAAGCAACTTTTGATTGTTAGTCATGACAATTCTCCTTGCATAATAAGCGGTAATATAAAATTAACATATTCTACATATTCCTTCAAGGGAAAAGCCTGGATTTGTTATCATATTTAATAAAAGTGCGTCATTTTTATTTAGGGGGATTCATAAGAAATAATAATGGATATTCAATGGCGTGATAAATTACAATAAGAGCCATGGAGGTGGCGAATTGGTTGATATAATAGTAATTGGTGGCGGTGCCAGTGGCATGATGGCTGCCATTCAGGCGGCCAAACAGGGCTGCGAGGTGCTTTTGCTTGAAAAAATGGCGGTATGCGGGCGTAAAATTCGTATTACCGGTAAAGGTCGCTGTAATGTAACCACCATGAAAACACATGAGGAAATTTTGGCTGCCATTCGTAGCAATGTGAAATTTATGTACTCAAGTCTGAGCGCTTTTGACAATAATGATGTGTGGTCCTTTTTTGAATCGTTGGGTTGTCCTTTAAAAGTAGAACGCGGAGAACGTGTTTTTCCGCAAAGTGATCGTGCTCAAGATGTTATTGATACCTTGCTAAAAGAAATGAAAAGGCTCGGCGTGAGGGTGCAATGTGATACACAAATCAAATCCATACAACATCAAGATGATGGTTCATTTGCTTTGAAATCTAACAATGGCGATTCTTGGCATGCACGCGCAGTGATTGTATGTACCGGTGGTGCTTCTTATCCGGGAACTGGGAGTACAGGCGATGCGTATCCGTGGATGGCTGCGCTTGGATTAAAAGTGGTTGCGCCGTATCCGGCGTTGGTTCCCTTGGTTGCGGATGAAAAATGGGTGCCGGAATTACAAGGCTTGAGTTTGAGAAATGTGCGACTTACTATCAGCGATCAAGGTAAGAAATGCTTATATGATGAACAGGGTGAGATGTTATTTACTCATTTTGGCATCAGTGGTCCGTTGGTATTGTCTGCAAGTGGGCATTGTTCGGCTTATTGGCAAAAAAAACATGATCGGTTAGTGGCGCATATTGATTTAAAACCGGCATTATCGGAACATCAGTTGGATGAGCGCTTATTGCGTGAAATTCAGAATATGCCAAACAAACATCTGAGTAGTATGTTGAAAAATCTATTGCCACAAAAAATGGTGCCGATTTTTATTGAGCGTAGTGGGATTAAAGAATCCAGAGTGTTGCATCAGCTTACCAAAGAGGAACGCCATCATATTATCGAGTTGTTAAAGGATTTTTCGTTTACACTGACGAAAACAAGAGATTTGACAGAGGGGATTGTCACTGCCGGCGGTTTGTCTGTAAAAGAAGTTAATCCAAAAACTCTGGCTGTAAAAAAAGTGCCGGGTTTGTTTGTTGCCGGTGAACTTTTGGATATTGATGCTTATACCGGCGGTTTTAATTTGCAGATTGCGTTTTCAACTGGATATTGTGCGGGCAGGTCTGCATGTAGATATATTAGAGGAGAGGTGTAGGACTCGTGAATAACGGCGGTGAAAGTAAGGCTGTAGCGAGAGCTGCGGTAAAGATGGCGGTTTCTGAAACGAGAGATGTGGAACGTGCGCTAAAAAAAGAATATGCAAAACAAGGCATTAAAACGGCTGCGGTGGATATCGGCGGAGATTTTTTTAAGTCGATGAACAAAATGATTGAACAATCTATTGTTGCTGCAAAACGAGAAGGGTTAATTGAAGAAGATTCTCACCACGGAGATGGTAGTGTGGCAGGTGCGGTGCATGATGCACTGAGTCAAGTAGCAACAAAAGCAAGTGGTATGAGTGTTGGTGGAAAAGTGGGTCTGGCACGTTATGAAGACCACATTAGTGTTGCGGTCTTTTTAAGTATTGGGTTATTGTATTTAGATGATGTTGCTTTGGGTTTGGCACATCGTACTATTTAAAAAAGATAGGTAGGTAGAAAAGCATGCAAATTGCGATTGATGGACCGGCGGGTGTAGGTAAAAGTACATTGGCGAAAGCGCTTGCAAAGCATTTGGGATATATTTATTTGGATACCGGTGCGATGTATCGTGCGGTGGCGCTGATGGCAGAAAGAAATCATGTTGCTCCAGAAGAAGGCGCGGCGCTAGATGCGTTGCTTGAAGGAATGGCATTACAATTTAAGCATGTAGACGACAAAAAATGTTTGTTTAACCATGACGAAAACATCGAAGAAGCCATTCGTCAGCCGGAAATCTCTAAAATTGTGAGCGCGTATGCTAAATTGGGTAGCGTTCGTGATGCAATGACGGAACAACAACGTCAAATTGCAAGTGCTCATTCTGTTATTATGGATGGTAGAGACATTGGCACAGTGGTTTTGCCAAATGCGGATTACAAGTTTTACATCATCGCGAGTGTAGAAGAACGTGCGCGTCGTCGTTATCTTGAACTAGAAAGTAAAGGGATCCATCAGGAGTATAACGAACTGGTTAAAGATATTGAGTCAAGAGATTACCAAGATCGTACACGAAAAATTGCGCCACTTAAAAAAGCGGATGACGCTATTTTGGTTGATACCGATGATTTGAATGAAAAAGAAGTTTTAGAAAAAATAATTGGGATAATTGGAAAATAATGTTTGGCAATACGACCGATATTAGGTATAATAAAGTGTAATCGAATTAGCATACGAATGTGAGGGTATATATATGGAAATCATATTAGCTTCTAATGCGGGATTTTGCTTCGGTGTTAGAGCAGCCATCAATAAAGGTGAAAAACTTATTGAAGAAGGAAAGGGTCCGATTGCAACGCTTGGGCCGTTGATTCACAATCCTCAAGAAGTCGCGCGCCTTGAATCGTTAGGGATTAAATCTTACGATGATATTGACTCCGTTCAAGAAAAAAACGTGTTGATTCGTACACACGGCGTTGCGCCTTCTGTTTACCAAGAAATAGAAAAACACGGACACAGCTACTATGATTGCACTTGTCCAAAAGTAAAAAGAGTGCAACAACTTGCGCGAGAACATGCAGAAGCCGGCTACCAAGTGTTGGTATTGGGTGATTGCAAGCATCCGGAAGTTATGGCAATCGTTGGATGGACGAACGATACAGCTATAGTGTTTATCAGTCTTGATGAATTGAAGGGTCTGTCTTTAGAAGGTAAAAAAGTTTGCTTGGTTTCTCAAACAACAGAGAAACTTGAACGCTTTGAAAAGGCTGTCGAATATTTAGAAAGCCTTTCTCTTGAAGAATTGGTGGTTCAAAACACCATTTGTACAGCAACCAGAGACAGACAATCTGATGCCAGCGAACTTGCAGCTAAGGTGGATTTGATGGTCGTTATTGGCGGTTATAACAGCGCTAATACATGTAAACTTGTATCAATCTGTCAAGATGTAGGAGTTGCAACCAAACATGTTGAAACTGCAGCAGAGCTTCAGGATGAATGGTTTGAGGGCGTCAATAAAATTGGTTTAACAGCAGGAGCATCGACTCCTGACTGGATAATTAGGGAGGTCATTGACAAGATGGAAGAATTAACAATGGAACAAGGTTTAGAACAAGGGTATGGTACTTTAGAACCACTCAATCTCTATGAAGTAGTTACTGGTACTGTCGTAAAGATTAACTCTGACGAAGTAATGGTAGATGTGGGTGGCAAATCTGAAGGCGTTATTCCAATCAAGGAACTGTCCTTCCAAAAAGATCCAGATGTCGAAGAAATCGTTAAAGTTGGCGATGAAATTCAAGTAATGGTAATTAAGATGGAAAACAACGAAGGTCACATGGTATTGTCCAAAAAACGTGCTGACCAAGAAAAAGCTATGGATACTCTCCAAGAAAAATATGAAAATGGTGAAGTTATCGAAGCTAAAGTTGTTAGCGATGTTAAGGGCGGCGTAATTGTTGATATCGGTGCTCGCGGTTTCGTACCAGCATCTCATCTCGATACCAAGTACGTTGACGACATCAAGTCTTTTGTTGGGAATACCTATCGTTTCAAAATCATCGAATTCGATTCCAACCCAGAAAACCGTAAGATCATCCTTTCCCGTCGTGCGCTTCTCGAAGCTGAAGAAAAAGAAGCTCGTGAACAACTTTGGGATAAGATTGCTGAAGGTCAAATCCTTAAAGGCCGCGTACAACGTATCGCTAACTTTGGTGCATTTGTTGACCTCGGTGGCGTAGATGGTCTTCTCCACATTTCTGAAATGGGCTGGGGCCGCGTAAAACAACCTACCGATGTTGTTAACGTTGGTGATGAAATCGAAGTTTACGTATTGAGCGCAGACCGCGAAAAAGGCAAAATCAGCTTGAGCTTGAAGAAACTCATCAACAACCCATGGGATAACGCTGCTGAACAATTCCCAGTTGGCGCTGTATTGACCGGTAAAGTTGTTCGTATCGCTCCATTCGGTGCATTTGTTGCATTGGCTGATGGCGTAGATGGTCTCGTTCACATTTCCCAAATCTCTTGGGAACACATCGACAAGGTTGAAGATGCACTTGCAATCGGTCAAGAAGTTCAAGTGAAGGTTCTTGAAGTTGACGAAGATCGTAAGCGTATCAGCTTGTCCATTAAGGATTTAAAGGAACGTCCAGTTGTTGAAAAACCAGCTGCTCCTGCAAAGCCTAAAAAACAAGCTAAGCCAAAGAGCGATGTGCCAGAAGTAAACGAAGAACTCAGCAACGATGCATTCGCATCCCTCGCTGATTTACTCGGTGAAAACTAATCTAACCGGTTCAAGAGTCGTTGCTTGCAACGACTCTTTTTTTATGCGATTTATACAGTAAAGCTTGATTGTAATGGTTTATATGAACAATTCTATGCCTGCGATTGTCGACCATTTTAGGTCATTGTGATATAATAAAAAAATGTGACGCTTTAACAGCAGTCCGATGTAAGGAGTGAGGCGAGATGCCTGAAGAAAAAAAGACTGAAACGACCCAAGGTCAAATTCATCAAAATGATTTTGGCACGATTCGAGTGGATGATGAGGTTGCGGCATCAGTAGCAGCAATTGCTCTCAATACGATTGAGGGAATTTCTCATACAATCGGTGTGGCTGGAGACGGCTTTATTGGCAATGTAACAGACAGCTTTACTGGAATGTTAGGTAAGAAACCGGGCGCAAGAGGCGTCCGTGTGGACTATAAAAACGATGGTTTTTATATTATCATAAATGTAAAGGTGTTGTATGGATATTGTATTCCGGACCTTGCCCACGAAATTCAGCGTAAGGTAAAACAGGACATTGAACAAATGACAGGCATGAAGGTGCGGTCGGTAGATGTCTTTATTCAAGGTCTCGATTTTAATAATTCAAATGATACAGTGACGGGGGATCAACATGCGTAAGTTAGCAAGACAAATTTCTTTTCTCCTCATTTATTCCAGTGATATGGGGGAAACGGATTACAAAGAGGTATTGCAGTATTATCTTAATGAAGATAATTTAGAAGATTTTTTGGTTGCCGCAAATATCATCTCTGTATTTCCTGAGCTAGATGAAGACACTTTGGATAGTGCTTTAGCAGAAGATGATAAAAACTATATTGTCGATACTGTTTCCGGCACTATGGAAAATAAAGTAGATATAGATAATTTAATTAATGCTCAAGCAAAGAACTGGAGCACCTTACGAATGGTAAGTGCCGATAAGAATATTCTTCGTATGGGCATTTATGAACTCGTATTTTCAAAAGAAAAAATTGATGCTGCTGTAATCATCAATGAAGCGGTAGACTTGGCTAGAATTTACGGGGAAGAAGAATCTTATAAATTTGTTAATGCGATTTTGGACGCAATTTATAAGAAAGAAATCAGTCATGAGTGAGAACGGCATTGTAAAGGTTGCGCATTTAAACGAATATATTAAAGCCATGTTTGAACACGATGATTTGCTGCAAAATATTCGGGTGGAAGGTGAAATTTCAAACTTTAAGCGTCATGCCTCCAGCGGTCATTGTTATTTTTCTATTAAAGATGATAAAGCAGCTATCCGTTGTGTGATGTTTCGTTCGGCTGCTGACCAAATGCGTACTTTACCAAGAAATGGACAATCGGTTGTTGTTCAAGGTAGCGTATCGGTTTATATCAAAACTGGGGATTATCAGCTTTATGTGCGCCGCTTAATGCCTGTTGGGATTGGTGATTTACAGCTTCAATATGAAAGGCTAAAGGAAAAATTGGCGCTAGAGGGTGTTTTTAAAGATGAATATACACGCCGTCCTTTACCTGAATTGCCACGAAAAATAGGAATAGTTACTTCCCCAACCGGTGCTGTGATTCGTGATATGGTTCGTGTGTTAAAACGGCGATGGCCAATGGCGGAAATCCTGCTTGTGCCTGCGTCTGTACAGGGTAATGAAGGTGCACGTTCGATTGTTTATGGTCTACAACAGCTTTATGAGCGTAATGATATTGATGTGATTATAGTCGGACGTGGTGGCGGCTCATTAGAAGATTTATGGAATTTTAATGAAGAACCGGTTGTACGTGCTATTGCAGTGAGTCCAGTGCCAATTATTAGTGCTGTTGGACATGAAACGGATGTAACATTGGCCGATTTTGCTGCTGATATGAGAGCGGGCACCCCGTCAATGGCAGCAGAACTTGTAGTTCCTGATTGGCGCTTATTGTATCAAAAGATTGATGAAATGAAGATGAATACCAATAAGTATATCAATATCATTATGCGTCATAAAAGCGATGTGTTAAATGGGTATTTGTCTAGCGGATTTTTACAGGATTCTTCAAAATTGCTTGCCGCGTATAGTTTGGCATTGGATCAGAGACATATTGAACTGGAAAATGCAATGAAAACTCGCCTAAGTAATATACAAAATGCTTTTACAGAACGTGTTGCTCAATTAGATGCATTAAGCCCGCTTAAGGTGCTAGGAAGAGGTTTTTCATATTGTGAAAAGGAAAATCGTGCAGTGACCTCTGTTGCACAAGTTGCTGTCGGTGATACGATTGCTTTGCGCTTTGTAGATGGTTGGGTAGAAAGCGAAGTAAAGAATATTTCTAAGTAAAGGACATCGAGATGAACGAAAACATGAATGAAAAGATGACCTTTGAACAAGCCATGGATCAGCTGGAAAATGCGCTGAAGGTGTTGAGTCAAGGGGACATTGCGCTGGAGCAAGCTGTTGAACAATATAAGCGAGGTTTGGATATGGCGAATCTTTGTCAAAAGATGCTCCGTGATGCAGAAAGCGAAATTAAAATATTGCAGGATGGCATTGAAAAAGAATTTCAAATAGAGGAGCAGCTGGTATGAGTAAAGAAAAGATGTCGGCACTTCAGCAATTGACTGAAGATAACTTGCCAAAGATTTTACCGGAAAAAGATGGTTATAATGATGTATTGGTTGATGCGATGGCATACAGTCTGTTATCCGGTGGTAAACGCTTGCGTCCGGTGCTAGCAATGGCGGCTTGCGCGGCTGTTGGTGGTCAGGTTGAAGCAGCGGTTCATAGCGCTTGCAGTATTGAATGTATTCACGCGTATTCCTTGATTCATGATGATTTACCTGGTATGGATGATGATGAGTTGAGAAGAGGAAAGCCGACCAATCATATTGTTTATGGGGTTGGGATGGCGACGCTTGCCGGTGATGGTCTGCAAACGCAAGCGTTCGAAAATATTAGCACTTATTGGTTAGAACAAAATCAGCCGGAAATTGGTTTGCGTGTCCTGAAAGAATTGGCTGTGGGTTCTGGTAATCAAGGGATGGTTGTTGGTCAGGCGCAAGACCTTTTATGCGAAGGAAAAGTCATTGATGAAGCGACCATGAAGTATATTCATGCACATAAGACAGGTGCGCTTATTACCGCGTCTGTACGTATTGGTGGTATTATTGGTGGTGCTAGTGATGCACAGATGGAAGCTTTGACTAGATATGGTAAACATATTGGTTTGGCATTTCAAATTACCGATGATATACTTGATGTTGTTGGGGACACTGCTGTCATTGGGAAGCCGGTGGGCAGTGATGAAAAGAATAATAAAGCAACTTATCCATCAATGGTTGGTTTAGATGAATCAAAACGCTTGGCGGAAGAACAATGTCGCCTTGCGAAAGAATCACTAAGTGAATTGCCAGGAGATTGCGATGTGTTGTCATATATTGCGGACTATATTCTGAATAGACAAAAATAAGAAAATAGTTGATACATGAGAGAAGGAGGGATAGAGGAATGATAGAAAATATCCGGTCGCAAGATATAAAAAATATGTCGATGGACCAGCTTCGTTCCTTAGCGGATGAAATCAGACAACGGTTGATTGAAGTGACAGCGAAAAACGGTGGGCACTTGGCGCCGAATTTAGGTATTGTAGAAATCACCCTCGCCCTTCATTATGTCTATGATTTCCCGGAAGATAAACTGGTGTGGGACGTTGGACATCAAGCATACGTTCATAAAATTTTGACTGGTAGAAACGATAAATTTGACACCTTGCGTCAATGGCGAGGGATTTCTGGGTTTCCGAAACGTAGTGAAAGTGTCTATGATGATT
>USCP01000067.1 GCA_900553245.1 uncultured Peptococcaceae bacterium | reverse complement strand
CGTTGTAGGCGATGCAGCCGGCGCTGCGGAGCGCGAGAATGATTTTGTTGGCGGTGTTGCGGTGCATGCCCAAAAAGCGGGCGATGTCCGCCACGCTACAAAAGCGAGAGAAGCGCAATTTGCCGTCGATTTCTTCTGCACGTTCGAGGATAAAGCTCGCCACACGAGGTGCGGCTTGGCCTTTTTGCTTGGCGACAAAGTTGTTTACAAGAGTGGTATACTCGTCGAGCAGGCGATGCAAGAGTTCCTTCATAACTTGGGGATGGCGATCAAGAAAGTCATCAAATTCTTCCGAGGTCAAACGATGGGCACGAATAGGTGCCAAGGCCATCATTTCGCCAATACCGATGTCGGCAGTGGCTGTTGTATATTTAAGGTAAGGCCCGACTAAAGCGTAAACCGATTCTCCCGGCATGTATTCTTCAAAGAAGAGATCCTCGCCGGTGCTGGTAGTGATTTGGCGCATACAGTTGCCTTCTACAAGGTAATAGACATAGCTGGCATCGCTATCGAGGCTGAGTACTTGCTCACCTTTAGCAAATTCGACGACCGGATACGACATGAGTTCTTTTAAAGCGACTTGATCCATATAAACCTCAAAACCTCCTGACGCATGAATTTTTATTTCCTATTATATAAGCATACCAGATTTTAAGAGTGCTATCAAACCACAGTGTTCTTGATTGGTCTAAAAATGATGGCTTATTTGCCGGTTTGGGTTGGGCTGTAAAAAGGGTTTATAACGTGGCGTCGATACGAACAAAGTTCTACATTCTGTGAAATGAATTGTTTGACAATTAGAAGGATTGGTGTCCGTTTTTTCGAATAAGAGTACGTCAAACCCTTGTATGGGGCGGATTGTAGCTGCTATGGCTTATGAATTAACGTAGGTTAATTTTTAGACGAATCTTTGCATAGAGGAAGACTATGTGAAGCCTAGACTACTAATAAATTCGGGTTATTAGTGTTATGATATGTATCGTCTGATTGCGTATAGGATGAATAAACAATGATTATGCGCATGTGCTATTATTTTTTTATGAGACAAGCAGAAAATGAAAGGATGAAAGTAAAAAATGAGTGCACAGAAACAAAAACGTAATCTGTACCCTCTCCATGTAGCCATTGGTTTTGCAATTATCGCGGCTTTCTGGATGATGCCACCAATCGAACCAATCACTGCATTGGGGATGCGTTGTGCAGGTGCTTTCTTGGGGATGGTTTACCTCTGGAGTGCGGTAGAT
The DNA here is from genome assembly GCA_900553245.1 of uncultured Peptococcaceae bacterium. Lineage (GTDB taxonomy): Bacteria > Bacillota > Peptococcia > Peptococcales > Peptococcaceae > UMGS1590. The sequence goes on along the minus strand of USCP01000067.1, from coordinate 7,655 downwards.
ACCCTCTGGCCTAGTATGGTAGGCTTGTTCTTCTTAGCGATTTCCGGTTATGGCGGGGACGCTGGTTTTAACGGCGTATGGATGCAAGCAGTCGGTGTTTACACCGTTCTCTTGACCTTGTTCGCAATGGTTCTTTTCGGTGCGATGGACGAAGTCGGCGACACCAAGTACATTGCAAAATGGTTCCTCACCCGTTCGATCTTTAAAGGCCGTCCAATGGTCTTCATGGCTGTGTTCTATGCAGCAACTTTCGTTATGAGTGCTGTTTGCCAACCAATGACCGCATTGATTATTCTCTGGCCTGTTGCTAGAAGCCTCATGGATACTATGAACATTACCCGTGAAGATAAAATCTGGAAGTTCTTCTTTGTAGGGATGTTTGCGGTTGCAACTTTGTCCCAACCACTCTTCCCATTCATGGGCGCTCAGCTCATTCCATACTCTGCTTTCCAAAGCATGACTGCTGCTATGGGTAATCCTATGACCATCCCAATGGCACAATATATGATTGTTAACATCGTGATGACCACTCTCATCATGGCGGTATTCCTTTTTGGTCTCAAGCTTTTGCGCGTAGATATGTCTAAGCTCAAAGCCATTGACCCTGAAATGATTAAAAAGGAAATGCCACTCCCTCCAATGACTTTGCCACAAAAGCTTTACCTCATCATGGTACCTGCATTCTTGGTGATGATGCTTGTTCCAAGCTTCTTCCCTGATTTTGCTATTTGCAAATGGCTTAACATGATTGGGCCAATGGGGATTACCCTTCTTTGGGTTATGCTCTTCCTTATTGTTCGTATTGACGGCAAGCCTCTCTTGGACTTCAAGGAAGTGGCTTATCATCAATTCAGCTGGGGCATTTTCTTCATGATTGCTGCTGCAGTATTTGGTGCAAACACCTTGTCCAATCCAGAAACCGGTATTCCTGATTTCTTGATTCAAGCATTGACCCCAATTCTCGGTGGTCGCAGTGAAATGGCATTTGTTGCTATTCTCTTTACCACTGCACTCATTGTTACCAACTTTGCGAACAACGCGGCAATGGCAGTTGTGCTTATGCCGGTTGTATTGAACTTCTCTGATCAAATCGGTATCAACCCAATGCCTGTTGCAACCGGGGTTATCCTCATGGTATTCGTAGCAATGCTTACCCCTGCTGCATCCCCACACGCTGGTATGATGCACGGGATGAAACCAATCTATTCCACCAAGGAAATTTTGACCGTTGGTTTCCCTATCTGTATCATTGCGCTCGTGCTCTACATTTTTGTTGGGTATCCACTTTGCAAGATGCTCATGGGTGTGTAAGACGCCGTGCGTGACGACATCGTATAGTCAAACACCTGTCTCCATTGGAGGCAGGTGTTTTTTGTGTGTAGAGAATGATTACAATACCAAGGATATTCTGATGGTTGGGTTCCCAATCTGTATCGGTACCTTGCTTTTGTATATCTTTATCGGCTATCCACTCTGTAAATTGCTCATGGGTGTATAAGCTTATATATGAATTGTTAAACGCATGCCTCTCAATGAAGGGGCATGCGTTTTATAATTAACCTAGGTTAATTATTTCTTGTCGAATTGTTACAGTTTCTGAAATGTGAAGTCTAGACTACTAATAAATACAACTTATGAATGCTATAATAGGTTGCAGAAAATGGCGGATAGTAACGATAAGCAAAACTTATTCGCTGCAGGTATTATTCTTCTTAGTAGAAAAAACGAAAGAATGAAAGGATGAAGAAAAATGAGTGCACAAAAACAAAAACGTAATCTGTATCCTGTTCACTTGGTAATTGGCTTCGGTATCATCGCATTATTCTGGCTCATGCCACCAATTGAACCGATTACAGCTCTTGGGATGCGCTGTGTCGGTGCCTTCCTCGGGATGGTATATCTCTGGAGTGCGGTAGACACTCTCTGGCCAAGTATGGTCGGGCTCTTTATGTTGGCGATTTCCGGTTACGGCGGTGAAGGGGGCTTCAACGGCGTATGGATGCAAGCAATTGGGGTATACACTGTACTCCTCACCCTCTTTGCAATGGTACTCTTTGGTGCTATGGACGAAGTTGGCGACACCAAGTACATTGCAAAATGGTTCTTGACCCGTAAGCTTTTTAAGGGTCGTCCAATGGTATTCTTAGCAGTATTCTATGCATGCTGCTTCGTACTTTCCGCAATCTGTTCTCCAATTACTTCCTTGATTATTCTTTGGCCAATCGCATTGAGCTTGATGGAATCTGTAAACATCACTCGTGAAGATCGCCTTTGGAAATATTTCTTCGTTGGGATGTTTGCGGTGTCCACTTTGGCACAACCACTCCTCCCGTTCTTGGGTGCTCAGCTTATTCCGTACGCAGCTTTCCAAAGTATGACTGCTGCAATGGGTAATCCAATGACCATTCCTATGGGTCAATATATGGCAGTGGACCTTATCATGACTACTTTGGTAATGGGGGTCTATCTCGTTGCTGTAAGATATATTTTGCGCGTTGATATGTCTAAGCTTAAAGGCATTGACCCAGCGGTGGTAGAACAGCAAATGCCACTTCCTAAGATGAATTTCCAACAAAAAGCATTTCTCTACATGATTCCTTGCTACTTGTTAATGATTCTCTTGTCTAACTTCTTCCCTAACAATCCTGTATCTGCAGGTCTCAATTTTATCGGGCCTATGGGGATTACCCTTGTTTGGGTTATGGTATTCTTAATTGTTCGTTGGAACGGCAAACCACTCTTGGACTTCAAAGAAGTGGCATATCGTCAATTTAATTGGGGTATTTTCTTCATGATCGCTGCCGCTGTATTCGGTGCAAACTCCTTGTCCGATAAGGCGACCGGTGTTCCTGATTTCTTGATTCAAACATTGACCCCAATTCTCGGTGGCCGCAGTGAAATGGTATTCGTTGCCATCATGTTCACCACCGCATTGATTATTACCAACTTTGCAAACAACGCTGCCATGGCAGTCATCTTGATGCCGGTTGTATTGAACTTCTCCGATCAAATGGGCATCAACCCAATGCCGGTTGCTACCGGGGTTATCCTCATGGTATTCGTTGCAATGCTTACCCCTGCTGCATCCCCACATGCTGGTTTGATGCACGGGATGAAGAAGATTTACACCACCAAGGACATTATGAGTGTTGGTTTCCCAATCTGTATTGCAACCTTGCTCCTGTACATCTTCATCGGTTACCCACTTTGCAAAATGCTCATGGGTGTATAAAACAGCCATCAATCAACTTAAAAGCGTATCGGCGTTGCCGGTGCGCTTTTTTTTATGAGAAAAGGCGTACAAAAAACACGCATCCTATATGGGGGAGATGCGTGTTTTTTATTGGCGATGGAAGCGTCACTTCCTAGAGGATGAGTTCAATGCCCAGCACAACGGTGCAGCAGAAAAGGGCCACTTGAAAGAGACTTTTTTCCTGCCAAGCAGCCATCATGCCGATAATAAGTGCCGCTGCGCCGGCAATTGGGGTTGAGGTGGCGTGTAAAATCGCCGGAAAGGTCATGACAGCGAGGGTGACGTAGGGCACATAGTATAAAAACGAGTTGAGGGTGACGTTGGTAATCGGTTTGCGAATCAACGTCAAGGGGAGGACACGGATGAGATAGCTGACGAGGGCAATCACTGCGATATAGATGTAGATATTCATTATTCGGCCTCCTCGGGATCGTTGTGTACAGGAAAAAAGAGGGCGGCGATGCCGGAAATCACCACAGTCAGAATGATGGTGACGGTGCCGCTTGAAAGGTCGCGCAACCATGGCAAAATTGTGGCGGCATAGCTTGCAGCGAAGCTGATTAAAACAATGGCGCCAATGAGACGGTTTTCACGGCAGGGTGGAATGATGATGGCCAAAAACATGCCGAAGAGGGCCACACCCAAGGCTTCTACAAGGATGGTCGGTAATACATCACCGGCAATAATCCCGCAGGCGGTGCCGATGGCCCAGCCGGGAGAGGCGATGGCAAAGGCGCCGTAGTTGTAGAAGGGGTTGATATAACCGGGACGGGCGATGCTGATGCCGAAGATTTCATCGGTGATGCCAAAGGCCACCAAAAAACGGTGATAGAAGGGCGTGTTTTCGGAAAAACGCTGGCTTAAAGCGGCGCTCATAAGCATATAGCGGGCGTTGGCAATCAGACTCATTACAGCCATTTGGGCATAGGTGCCAAGGGCGGCAATGACGGTGAGGGCAGCGTATTGACCGGCGGAGGCATTGACCAAGGCGCTCAAAAGAAAGCCTTGTAGGGCATCAAGACCGATGGCGCCGGCTTGGATGCCAAGGGAAAAGGCCACCGCAAAATAACCGAGGGCAATGGGAATGCCGTCACGAAAGCCTTCGCGAAAAGCGCTGAGGTGATCTTGATGGGAATAGATGCCGTGTTTTTCTTTGGGTAAGTGCTGAATCGCTGACATGAAAATGCCTCCTCTTTCTGTATATTTATGTAGCTTATGCCACTCATTATACGGTTTGAATTGACATTAGTAAAACGCATAATTATTATGAACGTATAAGGAAATGAGATGAAGGGGAGTGCGTCCATGCTATCAAAATACGATATTTTTTGTAGAGTGGTCGAATACGGTGGCTTTACGAAGGCTGCCAATGCCATTAGCTATTCTCAGAGTGCAGTGAGTCAAACCGTGAAAAACTTAGAGCAGGAGTTGGGACTCACACTTTTAACCCGCGGTAAGGACGGCATTCATCTGACTGGCGACGGTGAAGCCATTTTTCCCTATATTCAAGGCATTGCAAAGGCTGAAAAGGCGCTCTTGCGTCGTCAAAAGGAGCTGCACGGCCTCACCAACAGCGTCATTCGTATCGGCACCTTTACCAGTGTCAGTCGCAATTTGTTGCCGGGGTGGATGGTCGATTTCAAGGCCCTTTATCCGGACATTCGTTTTGTGTTGGAGCAGGGGGAATATACCACCATTAGCGAATGGGTGCAAAACGATGTGGTCGATTTTGGCTTTGTGAACATGCTTGCCGCACCTGATATGGAAGGGCAGCTGCTCTATACCGATGAAATGTGTGCGGTGTTGCCGTTGGATCACCCTTATGCGCAAAAAGAGGCGGTGAGCTTGCATGAGCTTGCCGAGGAGCCGTTGATTCTTTTGGATGAAGGGGATTTTAACAGCCCTTTGCGCGCCTTTGAACAGGCTGGTCTTGAGCCTCAAGTGGAGTATGAGGTGTATGATGATTACACCATCATTGCCATGGTCGAAAAAAAGCTCGGGGTTTCCATGATGTATCGCAAGGTGCTCACCGGTTATGAAAATCATGTGGCGGTGCGTCCGGTGGATGCGGATTTGAGCCGTCCGGTGGGCATGGTTTGGAATAAATGGGATACCCTGCCAATCGCAGCGCGCCGTTTTATCGAATTTATCATTAAGCAATCTCAATAAAAGCAGCCGGTCGCTTGTAAACGACCGGTTTTTTATGCGCAAAATATGTATAGATATGAACTCGCAAAATTCTTTATAAACTGTAGTCCAGACTATCGGTGCGGAGAAAAACTTCTTGTTATACTACATATAAAGGTCGTTGATAACGACAAAACAAGACAATTTCTATGCTTTAAACGATTAGAAACGGAGGCAATACGAATGGCTGAAATCAAATACACTCACAAAGACCATATCATTACCTTGCAAAAGCAAAACGAAGAAGCATTCCTCGCTGAATTCGCTGCTGGGGATTATACCCTCACCAATCCACTCGTTAAATTGAACCCATACATCATTTGCCCACTTAGTGCAATGATTCTCTTCAAGACCCCACGTGCGGAAGAAGTGACCATCATTGTTCACGGCAAGGAAGCTGCCGGCGACATCCGTCACACCTTCCCAGCTGCTTACGAACACATTCTTCCTGTATACGGTCTCTATGCAGACTACGACAACCAAGTTGAAATCGTGCTTCAAGACGGTAGCCGTCACACCGTGACCATCAAGACCGAACCTAAGATGGAAGGCGTGCCTGAATCCACCTCTTGCGACACCACCCCAGAATACATGGGCGACAACATGGTATTCCTTACCGCTTCCATGCGTTCTTTCCCAGTAGGTTATGACTACAAGGGTGACCTTCGTTGGTACTGCGTAGAAAACCTCGCATTTGACATCAAGCGCATTTCCAACGGTCACATCCTCGTTGGGACCGAACGTCTCGTGAAGATGCCTTACTTCACCACCGGTTTGTATGAAATGAACTTCGGCGGTAAAATCTTCAAGGAATATGTGATTCCATGCGGTGGTTATCACCATGACCAATTTGAAATGGAAGACGGCAACATTTTGGCCCTCACCTTCGATTTCTACTCCGGCACCGTTGAAGACGTTTGCGTGCTCTTAGACAAGAACACCGGTGAAATCCTTAAGAAATGGGACTACAAGACCGTGCTTCCACAACAAGGCCCTGGTTCCGGCAGCCAAACCGAAGAAGACTGGTTCCACAACAACGCTGTATGGTATGACAAGAAGACCAACTCCTTGACCTTCTCCGGCCGTCACGAAGACGCTGTTATCAACATCGACTTCGAAACCGGCGCACTCAACTGGATCATCGGTGACCCAGAAAACTGGCCACAAGAATACGTAGACAAGTACTTCTTCACTCCAGTGGGCGACGGCGAATTTGACTGGCAATACGAACAACACGCTTGTGTGATTCTCCCAGACGGCGACGTTATGATGTTCGACAACGGTCACTTCCGTGCAAAGAACCCAGACAACTACTGGATGAACAAGGATAACTTCTCCCGTGGCGTACGTTATCGCATCAACACCGATGACATGACCATCGAACAAGTATGGCAATACGGGAAAGAACGTGGCGCAGAATTCTTCTCTCCATACATCTGCAACGTTGAATACTATGATGAAGGCCATTACATGGTTCACTCCGGTGGTATTGGTTACGAAGACGGCGAATGCTGCGAAGGCATGGCTGTTATGAAGGCAATGCAACCTGAACATAAAGACCGCATCACCTTTAACTCCATCACCTGCGAATTGGTGAACGATGAAGTGGTTTACGAACTCCACGTTCCTGCAAACCTCTACCGTGCAGAAAAATTGCCTCTCTACTATGCAGGCGAAAAATTTGAACAAGGTGCAGGCGAATACGTAGGCGGTCTCATTGAAACCAAGACCACCCGCATGAAGATGAAAGCCGAAGAAACCGGCGAACTCGTGCCTGAACATTATCAAGCAAACATCGTTGAAGAAGAAGACCGTTTCCTCTTCAATGCCATCTTCGAATCCGGTGAAATGGCACAACTCTTACTCATCGATGGTGAAGGCAATACCCGCCGTTACCCAATCGAAACTGTGACCCATGAATTCACTGCTATGTGCGTAGGGACCTTCCAAAAGGCAGACCCACGTAACATCGACACCTTCATCAACAAGACCGGCCTTGTTGGCCCACAAACCGTGAAGCTCTTGTGCGAAGACAAGATTTACGAAACCGGTATTGTTATCAACAAATAATGCCCCCCTTACGGACCTTGTCCGTTTATAATCTCTCTCATACATTGAAAGCCCCTGCTTTTCCTTTTGGAAAAGCAGGGGCTTTTGCGTGGCGAATTGTCAAGTCAAGTGCAACACCTTAGAATGATACAGCTCAAATGGTGTC
>USCP01000066.1 GCA_900553245.1 uncultured Peptococcaceae bacterium | reverse complement strand
GAAGCGGCTTGTGGTGTGAAGCAACCGGTTATTGCTAGAATGGAAAGAGGCTTGACCGACCCACAGCTTACCACTATTTTGAAAGTATTGCTTCCACTAGGTAAAACCTTAAAAATTGTAGACATCGAAGAAGACGGGGAATAAGATAGATTTTAAGCGACCTGATAAGGGTCGCTTTTTTATTTTATGGTGTAATAAAAATTGTGTATTTAAGCGATTTTCGATATAATAAAATGGAGCCTTTCAATAAGCAAAGAGTGGGTAAAGGAGGTAACACCATGGCCAAAGCGAAAACCAAGTATGTATGCCAAGAGTGCGGGTATCAAACCCCGAAATGGATGGGGCGCTGTCCGGATTGCGGCGCTTGGAATGCATTGGTCGAAGAGGTGGTCAGTGAGCCGGTGGAGAAAAAAAGCGGACGTGCCGTTTTGCAAACAGCAGTCAGCACCAAGCCGGAGCCGCTAAAAACCATTGATGCCTCTAAATCCGAACGTATTGATACCGGTATCGGCGAATTAAACCGCGTTTTGGGTGGTGGATTGGTGCCGGGAGAATTGGTGCTTTTGAGTGGTGATCCGGGGATTGGGAAATCCACCATTACCATGCAGTTAATGAACACCATTGCTGGAAAAGGTCCATTGCTCTATGTGTCCGGTGAAGAATCCAAAGGGCAAATTCGCAATCGTGCGGAACGATTAGGTGTAGCGAGCGAACGTATTCATGTGGTCACTGAAAATAATGTTGAAGTACTGGATGTGATGGTTCGCAGCAAGAAATGGGAACTTTTGATAATTGATTCAGTGCAGACCATTTTTGATCCTGCTGTGCAGTCGGCACCGGGGAGTGTGTCGCAACTTCGTGCCGTCACTGCATGCTGTATGAGCTGGGCGAAGGGCGTGGAAATTCCAACGGTTCTTATCGGCCATGTGACGAAGGATGGTAGTGTGGCCGGACCGCGTGTGCTTGAGCATATGGTGGATGCGGTGCTTCTTTTTGAAGGGGACCGTCAAAGTCAGTACCGTGTGTTACGTGGACTAAAAAACCGCTTCGGTTCTATTAACGAAATTGGTGTTTTTGATATGACTGGGGATGGGCTGGTAGAGGTCGGTAATGCATCGGAAATTTTCTTGTCGGATCGTAGTGCTCAGGTCAGTGGGGCAGTGGTGACTGCCATCTTAGAAGGGACGCGTCCGATTTTGGTGGAAATTCAAGCACTTGCGACGAAATCTTTTTATGGACAATCTCGTTGCATGACCAGTGGGGTGAAATACGATCGTGTGTCGATGCTGGTAGCCGTCCTTGAAAAACGAGTGGGTCTTCGCTTAGGCGACCAAGATGTGTATCTTAACGTCGTCGGTGGGCTTCGAGTAGATGATCCGGCTTGTGATCTTGCGATGGCCATCGCTATTGTTTCTAGCTTTATGGACCAAAGTGTGCCTCAGGATGTGCTCCTTTTGGGGGAAGTTGGTTTAACCGGAGAGCTTCGTCAGGTCAATCAGCTTGAGCGTCGCTTACAGGAGGCGGCACAGCTCGGTTTTAGCAAGGCGATTGTGCCAAAACAGAAAAAAGAACTACACATTAAGCAGCTTGAAATCATCGAAAAGCCGTTTATTAGCGATGTGATTGAATATTTATGGAGGGAGTAATATGCCAATAAGTTCCAATGAAACAGGTGCCTTGATGGAAATCTTGGAGATGACCGCACCGGGGACCGAATTGCGTGAAGGATTGGAATATGTGTTGCGTGCAAATACCGGCGGCTTGATTGTCATTGGTGATTTTGCGAAAATAAAGCCAATCATGAAGGGCGGATTTGACATTGATACCGAATATTCTCCTGCCCATTTGTATGAATTGGCAAAGATGGATGGGGCAATTATTGTGTCTCAGGATTTAAAACGTATTTCTTGTGCCAATACCCATTTGATGCCGGATGCCAATATTCCGTCCTCAGAAACCGGGATTCGTCATCGTACCGCGGAGCAAACTGCGCGTCAAACCGGCGCGCTTGTGATTTGTATTTCTCAGCGTCGCCGCGTGATTAGTCTTTATAAAGGTTCTTTTAAATATATCTTGAAAGATGTTAGTGTGCTTTTAAATACCGCCAATCAGGCGTTGGGGACGCTGGAAAAATACAAGGACGTTCTTGAGGAAGCGCTTTTGCGTTTGAGTGTGCAGGAATTTGACAATGTGGTCACCTTACCGGATGTATTGCAGGTCATTCAACGTGCGGAAATGTTTAAGCGTGTGGAAAAAATGTTACGTCTTTATCTGACTGAGTTGGGGGATGAAAGCAAGCTGATTCGTATGCAGGCGGAAGAACTCAGCAACAATGTGGAAAAGGACGAATGTCTGACTATCCGCGATTATATGATTCGTATCAAGGATAAGACGGAGCAAGAGCAGCTTGATGAGTATATGCAGCGTTTGGCGCGTTTTGACAATGAACAGCTCTTGGATTTGGATCTGTTGGCACGTACGTTGAATTTCAACGAGTATCATGAGAAGGACAAGCGTGTGGTATTGGAGCCACGTGGCTATCGCGTGCTCAATAAGATTCCACGTCTACCGTATACGGTTATTGAAAATATGGTAGAAGTGTTTGGTAGCTTGCAATCCATTGTGCTTGCCAGCAACGAAGAATTGGATGCTGTTGAAGGGATTGGGCCTGCTCGTGTGGCTCAAATTACCTTGGGCTTAGAGCGTATTCGTTCACAAATTCTTACAGATAGCAACTGGGTGAAGTAAGTGTTTATGATACCAGTGAAAGGAGGTGAGAAACATGCATAGCAAGTCGGAAAAAGTGCTGATGGCTCTGTTGCGTATTGCATTGGTATTTGCCGGTGTGGGCGTTGGGTATGTGTTGAGTATTCCGGTGGCAAGTTTGCTGAAAAGTGTGGAATTCTTTGCAAAGCTCAATCAGGGCTTTCTCATTGTTAGTGGCGTCCTAATGGTTCTTTTTGGAATTATAGGATTTATTATTGCGAAACCATTGGCCCATCTTTGTATCCGTGTCACGAAAATGGCAGAACAACGCCTGAAGCAGGTGCCATTGCCTGCCTTAGTATCAAGCACTATTGGTTTGATTGCCGGGCTTTTGATTGCTGCCCTTTTATCAAGCACTGTTAGTGAATTGCCGCTTGTCGGGAATTATATGCCGGTAATCTTGAGTGTGATCTTTGGGTATCTCGGTCTTACTGTTGGTTATCGTTGGTGTGATACAGTGGACGGCTTTTTGAATGTTTTACGTCGCAATTCAAAACGCGGTCGTAAAGAAGCCAAGGAGTCGAAAGAAGAACGCTGTACGGAAGTGGCCGGAGAGACGGTATGCTTCAAAACTACGGTGCATCCGAAAGTGCTCGATACGAGTGTCATTATCGATGGACGTATTGTGGAAATTTGCCGTGCCGGATTTTTAGAAGGACCGCTTGTTATCACAAACTTTGTCTTGGATGAGTTGCGTCATATTGCCGATAGCAGCGATTCTATTAAACGTGTGCGTGGGGCAGGGGTCTTGACATTTTAAATGAGCTGCAGGGAATTGATGTAGAGGTCGTGAATGTGAAAATCGATTACGATGATATTCCGGAAGTCGATGCAAAACTCGTGCAGTTGGCAAAGGACTATAACGGGTACGTTGTTACTAATGATTTTAACTTGAACAAAGTGGCCTCTTTCCAAAAGGTCAAAACCTTGAACGTGAATGAGCTCGCCGGTGCCATTAAAACAGTGGTACTTCCAGGTGAGAAGATGCGCGTTGAGGTAGTATCTCGCGGGAAGGAAAACGATCAAGGGGTTGGTTATTTGGATGACGGGACCATGATTGTCGTTGAAAACGGTAAACACGTGATTGGTAAGACCGTGGAAACCACGGTGACCTCGGTGATTCAAACCAATGCCGGACGTATGATTTTTGTGCGGTTGAACGAACACTATTAAAATAAAAGGAGTAGGATGAATATCCTGCTCCTTTTTTATTGTTGTAAACGTGGGGCAAGAGGGAAATCATGGTGAGTCAGCGCGAGCTGTGCTATAATAAACGAAGTACACCTTAAGGAGGACGAGCAGATGGTTGGAGCAGTGGTTTTGGCAGGTGGCCAAGGGAAACGCATGAATGCAGGCATGAATAAACAATATCTCATGATTGACGGCCGTAGCGTGTTGAGCTATGCCATGGAGAGCATGGCAGCTGTGGCGAAGGAACTGATTATTGTTGTAGCAAACGGCGAAGAAGCTGCTTGTGAAACTGCCATTAAAGAAAGCGGTGTGGACCGTGCGTGCTGCAAAATTGTGCTTGGCGGCAAAGAGCGTCAAGATTCGGTGTGTCATGCGATGAAGGCCATGCCCGATGCGTGGGAAAAGGTGCTGATTCACGATGGTGCCCGTCCGTTTGTACCAAAAGAGGTGATTGAACGATTGGTGGCTGCAGCGGAACCGGGCATTGGCGCGGTTCCAGGGATTCCGGTAACGGACACGATCAAGCGTATTGACGAAAAAGGATTTATTATCGCTACCCCACCACGTCACATGCTGCGCGCCGCACAAACGCCACAGTGTTTTTTTGCAAGTGAAATTAAGGCCTTACATTTGGCTGTTGAAAAGGAACATCTTATTTTTACCGACGATGCTGCTATTTATGAACATGCCGGTAAACGTGTGCGTATGGTAGACGGTTCGTTGATGAGCAAAAAATTAACCATTCAGGACGATCTTTTGTGGGTTGAACAGATGAAAGCAATATGGGAGGATCAAAAATGAGAGTTGGATTAGGTTATGACGTACACCAATTGGTAGAAGACCGTAAGTTGATTCTCGGTGGTGTTGAGATTCCTTTTGAAAAGGGGCTCTTGGGGCACTCCGATGCGGACGTATTGGTTCATGCTTTAATGGATGCAATGCTTGGTGCAATGGGAATGGGCGATATTGGTCAACATTTTCCAGACAATGACTCTGCGTACAAAGGGGCGGACAGTATGAAATTGTTGGAAGTATGTCGTGATAAAATTGCCGAGAAGGGCTATGGTGTTTATAATCTTGACGTGACTATTTGCGCACAAGCGCCAAAAATGGCACCACATTTGCAAAATATGCGACAAAATATTGCTGAAACCTTGGGCATCGATATGGATATGGTCAACATTAAGGCCACAACGACTGAACATTTGGGGTTTGTTGGTGATGGAAAAGGTATGAGTGCCTATGCGACTTGTCTTTTGGAGGAAATCAATGCATAAGGCGCTGGAACTGTATTCGAAAAGTGAAACTCATCCGGAACAATTGCCGGGCTTGACCTTGGCCTTTGTCGGTGATGCCGTGTATGAAATTTATGTGCGCACGATGATGCTGGAAAAAAGTGTGAATGCCCATGTATTAAACAAGCGCTGCGTGAAGTTGGTGAATAATCGTACCCAATCTGCTTTGTATGAAGTGCTAGAGCCGGATTTAAATGATATCGAAGCTGGGGTGTTACATCGTGGTCGCAATGCCAAGGGCATTGTGCCTAAAAATGCCAATACTCAAGATTATCGCCGTGCCACTGCCATTGAGGCGTTGGTAGGCTATTGGTATTTAATGGATGATGAGCCTCGGTTAAAGTGGGCCTTTGATACTTTGTGGGATATGACTGAAGGGAAGGATGAAGCATGAGTAGAGCGGATGACATTTTTAAAGAGAATATCAAACAAATCCTGACAGAAGGCGTGTGGGATACTGATTACGATGTGCGTCCGCGCTGGAGTGACGGAACGCCGGCACATACCGTCAAATGCTTCGGGATTGTTAATCGCTATCAATTGAATGAAGAGTTTCCTATTCTCACCTTGCGTAAGACCAATCTTAGAAATGCTGTGGATGAGCTTTTGTGGATTTGGCAAAAGAAATCCAATCGCATCGAGGATTTAAACAGTCATATTTGGGATGCATGGGCCGGTGAGGATGGCACCATTGGCAAGGCTTACGGCTATCAATTGGGCATTAAACATACCTATCGAGAAGGCGTGTTTGACCAAGTGGATCGTGTGCTTTATGATTTGAAGCACCAACCGAACAGTCGCCGCATCATGACCAACATTTATAATCATCATGATTTGCATGAAATGAACCTTTATCCATGCGCTTACAGTATGACTTTTAACGTTAGCGGCAACACCCTCAATGCCATTTTAAACCAGCGTAGCCAAGATATGCTTACCGCCAACAATTGGAACGTGGCACAGTATGCGGTACTTGTTCACATGTTTGCGCAAGCCAGTGGCCTTGAAGCCGGGGAATTGGTGCATGTGATTGCCGATGCGCACATTTATGACCGACATATTCCGATTGTGGAAAAAATTATGCAGCATGAGGGCAAAACGGCACCGACCTTCCGATTGAATCCTGAGGTGAAGGACTTTTACGATTTTACAGTGGACGATATTCAATTGGAAAATTACGACTACTGGCCGCTTGAAGAGCGTATTCCGGTGGCAGAATAGGAGGCACCATGCAATTTATTGTAGCTGTGGATGAAAACTGGGGCATTGGTAAGGATGGTGGCATGCTTGACCACCTACCAAAGGATTTAGCCTTTTTTAAAGAAACCACCAGTGGTCATGTGGTTGTAATGGGGCGAAAAACATTAGAATCTTTTCCGGGCGGAAAACCGCTTCCGAACCGTTTGCATATCGTGCTCACTCAAAATAGAGCGTACAAGGTGCCGGAAGGCGTTGTGCTGGTGCACTCCTTGGAAGATTTAGCAGACACATTGAAAAAGCTGGGGCGTGACGATGTTTTTGTCATTGGTGGCGCCAGCGTGTATGCCACCCTGTTGGAGGTGTGCAGCGGCGGCTATGTGACCCATATCGGACGTGCTTATGAAGGCGTTCAAAAATATTTTCCAAATTTAAACGAAAACAATCATTGGCAGTTGAGCCAAACCATCAAAGAAGAGGTCGACAAAGGGCGCGCGTTGCGTTTTTGTTATTATAAAAACAGCTGCCCAATATCATTGGAGGAAAGAGCGCATGAGTGAAATTTACGGACGTAATCCCGTTGTAGAAGCTATTAAAAGCGGCACTGAAATCAACCGCATCTATATTGCAAAGGGTGCCCAACATAAAGTTATTGACGATATCTATAAGCTTGCTCGTGAACAACAAATTCCGGTGCAACAAGTAGAGCGTCGTAAGCTCGATACGATGTTTCAAGGAAAAAATCACCAAGGTGTGTATGCCTCTGTGGCAGAAACCAACTACGTGGAGGTTGAAGATATTCTCGCCCGCGCACACGCAAAGGGTGAACAGCCCTTGGTGCTTGTTTTGGATGAAATCGAAGACCCACACAACTTAGGTGCAATTTTGCGTAACGCCGATGCCTTTGGGGCCCATGGGGTAATTATCCCAAAGCGTCGCTCAGTAAGCCTCACCGGTACTGTGGCAAAAGCGGCAGCCGGTGCCATGCAATACGTACCGGTAGCACGTGTTTCCAACATTGCTCAAACCTTAAAAGCCCTCAAAAAAGAAGGCCTTTGGGTATGTGGTACTGCCATGGATGGGGAAAACATTTACAAGGCACCGCTTTCCGGCGCTCTTGCCATTGTCATCGGCAACGAAGGCCATGGGATGCGTAGCCTTGTGGCACAACAATGTGATTTTACTGTATCAATCCCAATGAAAGGGAAAATCAATTCTCTTAATGCCTCAGTAGCCACCGGTGTGGTGCTTTCTGAGGTGGTACGCCGTAAGGAGGGCTAAAACATGAAAACCTATCTGTTTGTCGACGGCTACAACATCATTGGCGCTTGGCCGGAACTCATTGAGCTACGTGACACTTCTTTGGAAGAAGCGCGAAAAAAGCTCATTGATTACCTTACCGAATATGCCGTCGCAAGCGGATATCATACGGTTTTAGTGTTTGATGGATGGCGCGTGAAGGGCAACCGTGGCACCGTGGTGGAAAATCCGTACATTGAGATTTTATTTACCGCCGAGGGTGTCACGGCCGACATGGCCATTGAACGCTTAGTGGCACGTTTGCCAAAGCATCAAAAAATCTATGTGGCAACCAGCGATCGGTTAGAACAGGAAACCGTTCTTGCGCAAGGTGGCCTTCGAATTAGTGCGATGGAATTGCACAATATGGTTTTTGGGCAAAAGCAAGCCCATCGTCAACGTATTGAAAAGCAACCGGAGGGGGTTAATCCTCTCGATGCTCAGTTGAATGATGAGGTCAGACGCCGTTTATACGCCATGATTCACGAAAAACAGGAGAAAAAAGAAGAAAACGTAAAAAAATCGAAAAAAATTAAGAAAAAACGTTGACTTCATGAAAATCCTATGGTAATATAAATCTCGTCGGTTGGGCAGTGCCCAAGAACGACAACCCGGAGAGATACCCAAGTTGGCCAAAGGGGACGGACTGTAAATCCGTTAGCTGTGCTTTCACAGGTTCGAATCCTGTTCTCTCCATTATAACACAATAATGTCGCGGGGTGGAGCAGTTGGCAGCTCGTCGGGCTCATAACCCGAAGGTCGCAGGTTCAAGTCCTGTCCCCGCAATTTTGCTGATATAGCTCAGTCGGTAGAGCGCCACCTTGGTAAGGTGGAGGTCACCAGTTCAAATCTGGTTATCAGCTTCATATGGCGATATAGCTCAGCTGGCTAGAGCATACGGTTCATACCCGTAGTGTCCGGGGTTCAAGTCCCTGTATCGCCATCGCCGTTGACTGCAGTCAACGGTTTTTTTTGCCCAAGGGCAAAGCCTCGGAGGGATACCCAAGTTGGCCAAAGGGGACGGACTGTAAATCCGTTAGCTGTGCTTTCACAGGTTCGAATCCTGTTCCCTCCATTAAAAACATGCTGATATAGCTCAGTTGGTAGAGCGCCACCTTGGTAAGGTGGAGGTCACCAGTTCAAATCTGGTTATCAGC
>USCP01000065.1 GCA_900553245.1 uncultured Peptococcaceae bacterium | reverse complement strand
GTTTTCAAGAGCTGTAGATGAGTATATAGAATACTACAATAGCGAAAGAATACAGGCAAAAACAAAATGGATGCCTCCTGTAAAATACAGAATGACATCCATATGCTAAGATTCAATTTATAAAGTTATGTGTCCAGAATTTTGGGTACATATCAAAGTTTGGTTCTTTTTTCAGGTATTATTTTTAAGATGAGGTTAGAAGAGTAAAAAGGTGTAAGGTACGCCTAAGAGCATCAATATAATGAAGAGAATGGGCATAATTTTTAAGGACATCTTCAATACCATCTTAACGTCTACTAATCCTGTAGCGGAGTAAACGATACCGCATGGGGTGGAGCTACCAGGGGTAGCAAGTGCCATTTGTGCGAGCAAGAAAAGTAGAATGTAGAAACCTTCCATATCAAAACCAGTGGCTTTACCGTAAGCAAGGAAGAGTGGCATAAAGGTAATAATTACTACAGTATTTTGTGCGAAATTGGTAATGATGTTTACACACAAGAACATGAGAATTAAGAACATGAATGGTGGAAGTGCAAAGAGTGGCTTCATCGCCATAGCAATAGTTTGAGCGATACCGGTTTGGTCACCAGTCATGAAGGTTGCAAAAGGAACAATAAACGCTGCAAGATAGAATGGATCCCAAGCCATGCCTTTACGTGCACATTCATGGAAGTTGAACAACGGCTTGCCATCTTCAGCTTTCAAGAAAATTATAACGCCCATAGCAATCATACAAATACCAAAGATACCAATCTTACCGGCAATGAAGTCACTTAATGGGGTGCTCTTTGGAAGGATGCTTTGAATAACGAGTGCTGCTAATATAAGAACCATTACGGTCAAAGATTTACGTTGATTTTTGTTGAATTTGGTGCTACCTCCTAGGGATTCTATGGTTACCTTGCGCAAGGGTTCAACATCAATCTTAAGAACAAAGCGCATACAAAGTACAAATACGAGGAGAAGAATAATGCTCAATGGAATGAGTAATGCCATATATTTCACTAAATTTACTGAGATACCGGTGATGGCGCCAAGAGCTGCAACGAGTACCAATGGAGTACCGAATACCGGAATAGTCAACTGACCGGTCATTATAGCAAGAGCAACACCGATAAGAAGTGAAGAGGAGAAACGCGATGGAGTTTTGATCTCAGCAATTACGCATATACTGTGTACGAATTCGATGAAAAGTACTGCTACAACGAGAGCATTGATAGGAGCACAAACGTAAGCACCAAACATTACCATGAATACTATACGCCATGGATGGCCTTCGCAGAATTTAGTGGTGATGAACTTTTGTGCGAGTACTTGAAGTACATTGTAGTGATTGAGCATCCCGCAGATCGGGAAAAAAATTAACATCATTGCAATCATCGGAGTACCGAAACTAGTTGATACGTATTGGCTAAAACCAATAGTAAGACCAAACGCGATTACACCAAAGAAAGTGGTTTCAAGAATCCCTAAAGTCGTCCAACCAATAATACAACCAATAAATGTCCCGAGAATGCGCATGCCGGTAGGAGTCATTGCACCGATTGGTGGCAAAAAACCAAAACCAAACATGAATGCTAATACAATCGCCCAAGTGAAAAGGTGTTTGTTAGAACTTGCTGCTTGTGCGCCCATGATATTTCCTCCTAACTGAACTGTGGTGACAGTACTTAACAATAATTAATCAAATAAGAGAATTATTAAACGCTATTCGTACTGCAATATTTGTGCTTTGAGAATAATTCCAGATTTGGGTAGGTCATGCTAACGATTAGCTTCATCATTTAGAAAGCTTCTTCATCTAGGATTCTGCCCGTTATGAAGAAGATTATCAGAGAGTATTTGATGCACGTGCGATAGAGTTCACGTAGAGACTCCGTTAATCAAGCAATCTGAATGAGCTCGGTTCAGATTATTTATGCTATTGATAGAATATTTTAATTTCTTGATTTTGTCCAACACCTAAATAGAATATAGTTACACCTATATGTTGTTACAAATAAAAGTGTTAAGAAAAAATAAAATTATATATCTGGATTAACTAAGTTAGGAAAATAGATGTTATTTGAAATAGCATTTGAATGGATAGAAGCTTATCTGAAAATGCATGGATGTAGATTATTAGTTGTAATTTTCATATGAAAGGGAGGGCGTTGAGTAGAAAATAGAAAAATTTTATTAAGTATAAAAAGGTTGTTTTTGGTGATATGACAAGTGACATCAACAGATTTAAAAACTTATAAATAGGATGTCAGATATACAAAAAATGGTTTTTTTGCCTCAGCTATCTTGTGGGAAAGACAAGGCTCGTGATAAAATAAAGGATACAGTAGATATATGATGTAAGCGCCCACCTCCTCGGTGGCGCACACATCACTCATTCACAAAATTAGGAGGAATTCATCAATGAAGCAAGACATGATTGTCATTCTGGATCTTGGCAGTGACGAAAACGCTCGTTTAGCTCGTGAGATCCGCGCGTTGGGTGTATATAGCGAAATTCATCCACACGATATTACTCCGGAAGAATTAAACGCACTTCCAAACGTTAAAGGGGTTATTGTTAACGGCGGTGTAAACCGTGTCGTAGACGGTGTTGAAATTGACATTAGTGACGCTGTTCGTCAATGTGGCTTGCCAATGATTGAAGTGGATCATAAGGGTGCAGAAGCATGGCCTGCAGATGAAGATGCACGCAAGGCTGCCGTCTCTGCCTTTGTATTTGACACTTGCGGCGCTGAAGCAAACTGGAACATGGAAAACTTCATCGCTGATCAAGTAGAACTCATTCGTCGTCAGGTTGGCGACAAGAAAGTCTTGTTGGCATTATCCGGCGGCGTAGACTCCTCTGAGGTTGCTGCACTCCTCATTCGTGCCATCGGCAACCAATTGACCTGCGTACACGTTAACCACGGCTTGCTCCGTAAGGGCGAACCGGAACAAGTTGTTCAAGTATTCCGCGATGAATTGAAGGCAAACCTCGTTTATGTAGATGCCGTAGACCGCTTCCTCGATAAGCTCGCTGACGTGGCTGACCCAGAACAAAAGCGTAAAATCATCGGCGCTGAATTTATCCGTGTATTCGAAGAAGAAGCACGCAAG
The DNA here is from genome assembly GCA_900553245.1 of uncultured Peptococcaceae bacterium. GTDB lineage: Bacteria > Bacillota > Peptococcia > Peptococcales > Peptococcaceae > UMGS1590. Next base: position 5,912 of record USCP01000065.1, on the reverse strand, counting down.
CTCGAAGGCATCGAATTCCTCGGTCAAGGCACCATTTACCCTGACATCATCGAATCCGGTACCAAGACTGTGAAGTGCGTGAAGTCTCACCACAACGTTGGCGGCCTTCCTGAAGACCTCAACTTTGAATTGGTAGAACCACTCAAGATGCTCTTCAAAGACGAAGTACGCGAATGTGGTAAGGCGTTGGGCCTTCCGGACAGCATGGTATACCGTCAACCATTCCCTGGCCCTGGCTTGGGCGTACGTTGCTTGGGCGCCATCACCCGCGATCGCTTGGAAGCAGTACGTGAATCCGACGCCATCCTTCGCGAAGAATTCGCAAAGAACGGCCTTGAAGGCAAGGTATGGCAATACTTCACCGCTATTCCTGACCTCAAGAGCGTTGGCGTACGCGACAACAAGCGTGCCGACGAATGGTGTGTCATCATCCGCGCCGTAAACACCATCGACGCCATGACCGCCACCGTCGAAAATGTGCCATTCGACCTCTTGCAACACATCACCGCACGCATCACCTCCGAAGTAAAAGGCGTAAACCGCGTGCTCTACGACCTCACTCCAAAACCAACCGGCACCATCGAGTGGGAATAATTCAATACACACAACCACCCGTGCTTTCGATATGAAGGCACGGGTGGTTTTTTGTTAGTAGTAGGGAATGAAATGACTGGCAGGAGATGTGGGTTGTGTTATACTTTGTGGTAAGAAGCAACAAAGGTTGATGTGTGAGGAGTGGTTGGGCATGAGAGAGGATACGTTTTCTTTTTACGGTGCCGGTGAGATGTTGTTTCGCGGCACGATTTGGATGCCGGATGTGGTGCGGCCGCGGTTGGTGGTGCAGGTGGCTCATGGGATGACGGAGCATTTTGGGCGCTACAAGATATTGGCAGAGGCGGTGACGGCGCGCGGGATGGCGCTTGCCGGCTATGATTTACGTGGTCATGGGTGCAACAATCCAGAGGGAGCGTGTGCGTCTTTTGGCGAAGGAGGCTGGGAGGCTTCTCTTCAGGATATGCATGCCTGTCATCATGCGCTGGGGAAGTTGTATAGGGATGTGCCACAAGTCTTGTTAGGCTTTTCTTTAGGCTCCTTTTTAGTGCGAGATTATTTGAGTATGTATCGTACGTCTTGTGCGGGTGTGATTATTATGGGGACCGGTAGTCAGTCGTCTGCCGTGCTCGGTGCTTTGAAGCTCTTGGTGAAGGGCGAAATCAAGAAGGCGGCGTTTGACAATACCACACCGTTGGTGCAAAAGCTGTCTTTTGAAACTTATAATAAGCGGTTTGCACCCAACCATTCGGCCTTTGATTGGCTGATTAGTGATGCGGTAGAGGTGGCGCGGTATGTGCAGGACCCGCTTTGCAAGTCGGCTATTTCCGCTGGGCTATTTTGGCAATTGTTGGATGCGATGCAACGTACAAGTCGTCCATCCGCTTATAACCAGTGGCCGCAAAATTTACCGGTGATGCTGATGTCCGGTAGAGAGGATCCGGTCGGCGATGGCGGCAAGGGTGTGGAGCATGTGGCCAAGCAAATGAAAAAGGCAGGTATTGAGGATTTGTCCATGTTTCTAATGCCACGAGCACGTCATGATGTGTTGCATGAGGTAGAAAATGGCGTCGCAGAAAAGTCTATATCGATGATTGTGGCGTTTTTGGAGCATTGTGTCACCGTTTCTGAGTGCCTCTAAATAGGTGTCAACGGTAATCAGCGTTATTGACGCGGTTTTCGCAAAGGCGAGGGCTGCGTTTTTTGTTTCTAGGTAAAAGCTGTAATGACAGGCTATTGAGTCCGAAATTTTGGACACCTTGTATGTTATTATAAAGGTGGGAAAAATTTCGGATAGCATTGGGAGTGTGTGAATGGGTGACGATTATATTTTTTGGAAAAGGGGCTTCGGTGGCGTTTATGGGAAACGAACGATATAATAGGAAGAAATGAGGGGATGCATGTTGAGCCGGCGTTGGTGTATGCTGACAGTGGAATTATAATAAGCAGCGAAATATAAGGAGGGGCTACCCATGGAAGAGTATATTATTCACATGAATGCGTTAGAAAGAAATGACCATCATGCGCAGATTGAAGTGGCGATTGAAGAATTTTCTCAGCTTGACGGGGAAGCGGACCTTGATGATGTCATCAAGGTGTTGGAAACCGTGCGTCATGCCATCAATGCCAAGGTGGAAGTGATTGTGCCGGTGGAGCTTGAACCTGAGCAAGCGGAAATCGTGGCGGAGCGTACGATGGCAGCCGATGAGGATGCCCCTACTGAGGGAACGGTTAATCCTGCCTTTAGAACCATCAGTGTGGAAAACGGACATACGGCATTTGCTGTTTTTACGAGCTATGAAGCGGTGGATGCCGGCGCACCAACGTCTACGATTACCCTCGAATTGGAAAAATTTCTCGAGCAAGCTTTGATGGATCAAGCGGTGACGGAAGTGGTGATCAATCCATGGTCGAATTATTTTGTGATTCCGAAGCAGTTTATTGAGATGATATTTCATGCCAATTTGCCGGCGAAAAACAATCAAAATCAGGTGTATTTTGAAACCGGCGACATCACCACCTATGAGATTGATGCTATTGTCAATGCTGCCAATGAAAGCCTTTTGGGTGGTGGCGGCGTTGATGGGGCGATTCACCGCGCGGCAGGATCTGAGCTGCTCAAGGAATGTTGTACCTTAAACGGCTGCAAGACCGGTGAGGCAAAAATCACCAAGGGGTACAAGCTCAAGGCTGCACACGTTATTCATACAGTAGGGCCGATTTATTCCGGTAAAGAAAGGGATGCGGTGCTATTGCGTCGTTGCTATTGGAACAGCTTGGAACTTGCACGAGAAAATCATTTGCACAGTATAGCATTTCCGGCGATTTCTACCGGGGTATACGGTTATCCATTGGAAGAGGCCACCGAGATTGCTTTGAAAACGGTGCGAGATTGGGTGTTGGTGCATCCGTATTACGGTATGGATTTGGTGTTCGTGGGCTTTAATGCCCATACCACGGAGGTTTATGAACGTTTGTGGGATGCGCTTGCTGACGGAGAAAAGGGCCGCGAGGTGGTAGATGAAAACGATGGTACTGTAGAGCGTGCGGTGGCTTTTGCTATGGAGGCGCACAAGGGCATGAGCGCCAAGCATACCAATCGTCCTTATATTCTCCATTCCCTCGAAGTGGTTCAGGTGCTGACTTCGATGAATGCCGATACCAACCTGATTGCCGCCGGTATCCTTCATGATACGGTGGAAGATACCGATGTGACTATGCTCGATATTTATGAAAAGTTCGGGGTGGATATTGCGGCCCTGGTGGCAGCCAATACCGAGGATAAGCGCGATATTTGGTATATGCGTAAGCTCCATACTATTGATATGCTTTCGGATTTGCCAATTCGTGAAAAAATGCTGATTATGGCGGACAAAATTGCCAATTTACGCCGTATGGCGCGCGATTATGCGGAACTTGGCAATCAACTGTGGGAACGCTTTAATGCGCCTCAGCATATGCAAGCGTGGTATTTTAGTCATATTGAAGATCATCTCAAAGAATTCCAAGACTATTACGATACCAAAGATTGTTATTGGGAATATAATCGCCTATTCAAGGATTTATTCGTAATATTCCTGGTGGATGAAGAGAAGGGGCTTTTGTATCAGCTTTGTGCCGATGGTCGCGACTATGTGCTTAAAAAAGGCAAGCCGGAATGGTCACCCCTTGAAGGCAATGTGAGCAAAAAAGCGGTACCTATTGAACGTCGCCATGCCGAGCGCTTGGAAGACAATTGGGCAGAGCCGTTTTGGGAAAAGCATGCCCAAGATATGCAGGATGGCTTCTATGTACTCTACGATGCCAGCGACCGTGGTGTGGCAGTTGCGATGGAAGAAGGCTGTATGACGCTGATGGTACGCAACGGTGAAGCGTTAGGGGATGCGGATGATGAAAAGGCCGGTTTTGCACCGGTGCATTGCTTGGATGCAGATCGCACACATTATGTGTTGAAGCAGTTGCGTTTGGCACATAGCTTGCGCAATAAGCTCACTACCATTCTTGCCAAGGAATTTGGCAGTGACGATGGGGCTGTACGCTTTAAAAAGTATTGCGACGCCCTTGGTGTGGCGTGTGAGTGCAAGGATGAATAAAAAGGTTGAGAGATGCGTAAGACACGCATCTCTCAACCTTTTTTTGTCGTATGACGGGTAAAGTTTTTCAAAAAATAAAAGGATGCCATCCGTATAAAGTGGATGACATCTTTTATTGGTTGTTTAAATGACATTGCGCTCTTTTGTTATGGACAAGCGGCGCACCATTTAAGAATGCCATTCGCGAAATTGCTTGCTGAGTGCGGCGAGCTCTTCTTTTTCGAGCTCCTCCAAATGCTCCAGTTTTTTCATGATGCGAATCATATCAGTGTCCTCCTGTCTGCGGAGGGCAAGGTGGTAGTAGTTAACGATGGTACTGGTGATGATGGCAATGACAGCAATGGAGAAAAAGGAGAGGCATACGCTGAGCACCTTGCCGGCGGCGGTTATGGCGACAACCTCGCCGAAGCCAATGGTGCTAATGAGCTCAAAGCAATACCACATGGATTCTCCAAAGGTGTCGAAGGAGGGGTCAATGCGATAAATGAGATAGGCAATGATCCAATAAACAATCATGAATACCGCTAATATTCGAAAAAGGTGTGTGCTTTTAAGTGCAAGATAAAAATTGCTGTTTTTCCATTTTTTCATGACAGGCTCCTTGGGCACGGCGGTCACAAAGCGCTCGTGGTTGAAATCATGTTGAGTCTATTGTATCGACTAAAGAAGAGAAGTTAAAGGCTAAAATCTCGGAATCTGGTGAATGCATTGCGCATGCGTTCAAATTTACAACAAAAACTGTTTGATTGTTCATTGCTTAAAGGATATATATTCTTTAGAATTAAATTATTACGACAGTGTGTTGTACAACGAATCGTTGTTGTTTGTGGGGGGAAAGAAAATGAGTCAGTTAACATCCAAAAAAGAACCGGCCGGAAAGCGGCGTATCAAGGACGCCTTTTGGCAGCTCTATCAAGAGCGTCCGATTGAAGACATTGGCATCAAGGAAATTGTGGCTTTGGCAGGGTGCAATCGCACGACCTTTTACTACCACTATAAAAATATTCACGATGTCTTGGAAGATATTGAACAGGAATGTGTTTTAAAAGAAGCACCGGGGTTAATCATGGATGTGATTCACAATAATGATAATCCGGCAGCTTTGCTTCAATTTGTGGTTGCCAAGAAAGAAGTGTTGTTGCGGATCAGTGTATTGTTGGGGCAGAATGGCGATCCGGCGTTTGCACAAAAACTCAAGGACGTCATTTTGGAACATTGGCGCGAGATGATTTGTGCGCCAAGTGAAGAATTGCCGCGTGAAAAACGAATCATGTTGGAATACCTCATTAGTGGGATGCTGGGACTTTTGGCCAATATCACCGGCGGTGCTCAATTTTCGGTGGAAGAAATTGCCCAAGTGATGATGCGCCTTTACTCGGCAGGGCTATTGAAAGCCATTGACCGTGTCCTTTTTGAAGAACAGAAGAAGTAATCGTACAGTCAATCACATGCTATTAGAAAACGGATGTGTATATTTTAATGTAGAAGAGGATGCATTATTATCTTTTATGTATTTGCGAAAATATGTAAGTGTTCTAAAGCGGATGAGTTAGGCGTTTTAATGCTCGAATGAGATCATAAAAAAGATGAAAAAAATCAAGGATTGGATAAAATTTTATCTTGAAAATAAAAAGACAGTCGTGGTATGATAATTGCGTTAAAAATATAGCATTTTATTGGAAAGGGGATTGACAACAGATGACGATGCATCATACCATCTTAGCAAGCAAGCAAGCAAGCAAGCAAGCAAGCAAGCAAGCAAGCAAG
>USCP01000064.1 GCA_900553245.1 uncultured Peptococcaceae bacterium | reverse complement strand
CAATTCCGGGAGTTTACTTCATCTGTCCATGGCATATGTTAACTTAATGACATTGGTCCGAGGGCACCGACTTTTAGGTTTTGATTATAAGCCCAATTCTGCCTTCAAAGCAGCATCTCTAGCTTCTCTTTCAGCAGCAGCTTCTTCGACGGTCTTATCAACTGGCAAACCAACCTTGATCATCTTTTCACGGAATTCATCTTCGTAGTCTTCATAATAGTGGAATTCTACAGCTGGGTTCCATGGGTTTTCGTAGTGTTTTGCACGGCTGTCGTTAACCATGTTACGGGTTGGGCTCATGAAGATCCCAACAGCGTGCATGAGCTTACTCATTGGGAAGTAAATCATGAGGGTGCAAACCAATGCGAGGTGCAAGAAGAATACAGCGCTTACACCTTCAGCAGGGATGTGTGGGTGGAAGGTTACCAAACCAACCATCAATTCACGGATAGACTCAATGTCAACACGATTGAGGTATGCCATGTTCATCCCGGTAAGTGCAATCCCGATTAAGAGAGCGAGTGGGAAGTAATCGTTCAACAAGGAGATGTAAGCCACCTTCTTAACAATGAAACGACGGCCCAACAAGCCCAAAAGACCGAGGAGCATCAATACACCGGTAAGGTACACTGGGTGGAGGTCAACCATGAAGACACCATCGATGTCGCCAAGGGTTTCAACCCAACCAGGTACGTTTACGGTAAAGAATCTGAAGTGACGGAGTAAGGTGATGAACATCCCCCAGTGGAATAAAACAGCGAAAATCCAGAGCCATTTTTCCCATTGATAACGGATGTCACCGTCTTCGGTTAATTCTGCCTTGGTGTTACGGAACAAGGAACGGAATACAGTCACTTCCAAAATCATACGCACAACCATCCCTGCACGGGTGCTTGGGCAGTCGATTTTGTTTTGCTTGATAAAGTCAAGAGATTTTTCTTGACCACAGGTAGTTACGATATTAAATGGTACTGGGGACTTTGCCCAGTTAACGATGCGGTAGACGACACCCACTACAAAGCAGGCAATTGCCAAGTAAGGGAGTACAATCCCAAACAAACTAGTTAAACCGGCAACGGCTACCCCAACGTAAGTAATTGCCAAAATCGCAACGATGATGGCAACAGCAACAAGAAATCCCATTGTCATTTCCTCACTTTCTTTGGGTGTCGTTACGCGTCAGCGCCTGCAGGTGCCGCTTCTTCTTCAGATGCTTCCTCTTCTTCTTCCGGCTCTGGTTGTGGGCGGGTATCTACATAGGTACCAGCTTCTTCGTTGAGACGGTAAGCAAGATTGGTGCGGTCTGGTCTGTTAGCGAAAGCAGCTTCATCGTTATCGTACTTAACAACAACAACCATCTTGAGAAGGACACTGAGGATTAAGATACCGATAGCGAATACACCAATAATTACCGCAATTTCGATAGGACCAGGAATGTAGTCGATGATTTCGCCGAATGGGTTTTCGGAGAGACCACCGATGATGAAGGTCAAGCCCTTTTCAATGTACATGGACAAGAAGAGGGTGATGCAACCAACAATCATGGTAGACTTCTTATAGCGGAACTTGGTAGGAATCATCAATACGAGAGTAGCGATCACGCAAACCACGAATACCATCATCAAAGGAACGAATTCATTGTGCCCATGATAGCCTGCGAAGAGGTAGGTCAACGCGATTTTGTGCGCTTCTACGTTAGAGTAGTATGCAGTGAAGAATTCCCCAGCCATCATAATCATGGTAGCGATGTACGCATAGATTGCGGTGGTGGAAAGCATCTTAATAGCTTTTTCGCCAGCATCAAACCCAGTGAGCTTCTTGAGCAAGAGGCAAATGAGGATGATGAGGGCAGGACCGGTTGCGAACGCACTAGCCAAGAACTTTGCAGGAAGAACTGCGGTCAAGAAGTAGTGACGGCTTGGCAAACCGGAGTAGAGGAATGCAGTTACGATGTGGATAGAGAAAGCAACCGGCACGGAAATCATTGCCAATACTTTAACCCACTTCTTGTAGTGCAAGCCTTTGTTTTCTGCTTGAAGTACTTGATAACCAACGATGATGTTAAGAATCAAGTAGGTTGGGAGTACAACAGAGTCCCAGCAGAGCATAGATTTAGGAGTCCAGTAAAGGTATACGTTGAGGAGCTTGGTAGGAACACCAACGTCAACAACAACGAAGAGGAGTGCCATGATGATTGCTGCAATAGCGAGGAATTCCCCGATTACAGTGATACGACCATAGGCTTTCGCATCATGGAAGTAATATGGCAATACAATCATAACGCCCCCTGCGGCTACCCCTACGAAGAAGGTCAAGTGACCGATGTAGAGACCCCAGGAAATATCACGGCTCATCCCAGTTACTTGGAAGCCGTTTACCATCTGATACATGTACGCAGCAAAACCAATGCCGATAAGCGCTACGAGGAAAAGAATCCATCCCCAAAATTTAGGGCCACTGCGTTTTACAAATGTTTTTTCAATCATTGTTTACGCCTCCCCCTCAACTAAGCTTACTTTATAGTAGCAACATGGCTCGGTACCCTAGCCGGAGCCACGTACGATGGTCATGTTTTCTCTAATGAGTTTAGAGATTTCGGAGTTTTCATTATCCAAGTCGCCAACAACAATCCCTTCGCTGTGTTCAGCGCAAAGAGGTTGTAACCCCTTAGAGAGTCTGTCGTAGCAGAAATCGCACTTTTCAACAACACCCTTCATACGGGTTGGGTATTCAGGATTGATTTCTTTCAGATAATCGCGAGGTTCAACAAAGTTGAAGCTACGGCTGCCATAAGGGCAGGCTGCCATGCAGTTACGGCAACCGATGCAACGGTGCATATCCTGCAAGGTAATCCCATCTTCGGATTGGAAGGTTGCTTGAGTTGGGCAAACCTTTACGCAAACCGGTTTACGGCAGTGGTTGCAGCTGGTGAAGAATGGCGTATCAGCATATTTTTCTTTTACGCCGGTGTGGGTAATGTCTCTGAAAAGTGCAGAGAATGGTTCAGCCCATACCCACTTTACTTCGTGTCTCTTATCAGGCACGTTTGGAACGTTGTGTTCTTTGTGGCAGAGTTGTGAAATTTCATCGAGGTTGTCTACTTTAGACATATCGATGAACATCCCCCATTTACCAACTTTGGCTTGGTCAGCAGAGCGTTCGAATTCACCGCCGCCGATTGGGGTCTTTTTAACACTGGCGCACCCAGCCAAGGTCACAAGACCTGCGGAGAGGGCACCCAACTTCAGGAATTTACGTCTGGACATGTTTTCCATTAGCTAGCCACCTCCTCTGTAGCTTTGTCACCGTATTCAGTAGAAGAATTGGTATGGCAGGTCCAGCAGTTAGGGTCTACGCCGTTAGCTTCGTGACATTTTTCGCAGAATTCGTCGTAGTTAGAGTGGCAATCCAAGCAAGTGTTTTGCAAGCTCATTTCGAATTCACGACCGTCTGGAGTTACCATTACACGGTTGTCATCACGAACAACTTGGACCTTCCATTGATGGAGGATTTCCATGTGGTTTTCACGCATGTATTCGGTATCGTAGATACATTTCTTTTCGTCTAAAGCGTTGATGGTAGGGGTATCGAGACTAACCTCTACATTGCTGGCAGCAGCGTCCTTACCGAAGTTCATCCAGATAGGAGCGGACATTACGAGCAAAAATACCAAGATACCAACAACGATATTGGTTTTCTTTTGCATTTACACCGACCTCCTTATGCTTCCTGGTTTTGCAATGGTTCGAAGCGCAAGTTTTCGGTACGATCCGGTTTTTCGCCCTTCATTACCAATGCATTCCCTAAGAGTTCGTGTACACCGCAGACTTCTACGCCAGGTACCCAGTATCTCATGAGTGGAGGCAAAGCCGCACGGTCAATAGCGCATACACAAGAAAGCATATTAACGCCATGTTTTTCTTTTACATACTTCACTGCATTTGCACGTGGGAAACCGCCGCGCATACGCAATTCCATATCTTCTTCTGCGTTCAAGCCGGAACCGGAACCACAGCAGTAGGTTTTTTCACGGATGGTGTCTTCTGGCATTTCATACCATTCAACACAGTGATCCAAAATGTAACGAGGTTCTTCCAACAAGCCCATTGCACGAGCAGGGTTGCAAGAATCGTGATAGGTAGCAACGATCCCAGCATTTCTGGATGGGTCGAGCTTAATCTTGTTATGACGAATAATGTCTGCAGTAAATTCAGTAACGTGAATCATCTTGGTAGACTTCGCATTTTCAAATACAGTCCCGGTGATTGGGTTCTTTGGCACTTCGAGGAAGTCTGCAGGACCGTTCATGGTGTTCATGTATTGGTTGATAACACGCCACATGTGACCGCATTCCCCACCGATAATGAACTTAACGCCGAGACGCTTTGCTTCTGCGTAAATCTTTTGGTTCAAACGCTTCATCATTTCATGGGAGGTAAAGAAACCAAAGTTACCACCTTCGGAGTTGAAGGTACTAACAGTAAAGTCTAAGCCCAATTCATGGAAGAGCATCAATTGACCCATCAGGGTATAGTTCCCCGGAGTCGCGAAAATATCCCCAGATGGTGGTACATAGAGGATTTCCGCACCTTTTCTGTTGTAAGTTAAGTCGAGACGAACACCGGTAATATCTTCGATGTCATCCAACATCATGTCGTAACTGTCGACAATCCCGTGTGGCTGAATACCCAAGTGGTTCCCTTTAGAGAAGCAGTTGGCAACCGGAGTAATTACCCAGTCAATGTTCAAACCAACGAGGTTCAACAATTCACGACCAAGAATCGTGATTTCTGCTGTATCAATCCCGTATGGGCAGAATACAGAGCAACGACGACATTCAGAGCATTGGAAGAAATAGTAGAACCATTCTTTCAATACTTGTTCATTGAGTTCACGAGCACCAACCATTTTGCCCATGATCTTACCTGCCAAGGTGTATTCTTTACGATACACACTGCGCAACAATTCAGCACGCAATACAGGCATGTTCTTTGGATCCCCACTCCCAAGGAAGAAGTGACACTTGTCCGCACACGCACCACAGCGAACACAGCAATCCATGAAGATCTTCAATGAACGGAAACGATTGAGACGGTCGTGCAACCCTTGAAGAATGATTTCCTGCCAATTGTCAGGCAGTTTCCAATCTTCATCCGGCACACGCCACTCACGAACGTTTGGGAGACTGACAGTCTGTGCACTTTCCGGTTTCCCGGCGTGGCAATACATCCCTTCTCTCAACTCCGCAGGTGTATCCATCCAAGGAGTTTTAGGAGGGTTATAACTGATGTCTAGCATCTCCGCTGGTTTTGGAAGTTTTGCCATTTCATTACACCCCTTTATTTATGTTGACCTGAACATTGACTGGCACAAGAGCCGCAGCTCTCTCCGGAACAAGCGCCTTCCTCTGCGTCATCAAGCTCAAGTGAACTACTACATTGCATAAAAGTACTCATATCAAGCTCAAGAGCCTGATCAACAAGCTCTGCCCTGACCAAAATGTCATTTGTTTGTCTAATTTGATCCAAACGCATTTTGTAAATCAATTCACGACTTTCACAGTAACTGTCGAAAGCATAAAGGCTCACAGTATCAATGTCGCTGTAAAAATCCAGCCACTCATCTACATTCACCTTCGCATCTTTCAATGCCTTGCCGCAAACGTGTTCCACCACTTGCTTTAAAGCAGGAACAAAGGACACTGCTTGGCTAGGCAGCACTTCCTGAACCGCTTTAATTCGCAAAATCAAGTTCACGTTTTCATTCACAATTTCTGCATTGGGTGCGTCAGAAATCAGTGTATGCAACAGTTCCTTCAAGCTATTGTGTAAATTAGCGCCCACAGGATTTGTGAATTCGCTATTGATTTTTCTAAAATACTTTCTTGATTCTTTTGGATAAGAATCCAACATTTTTTCGAACCAAGCATTGAGCAGGTCTTCCTCATGTGCCTGCAAAATCTTTTTTAGCTGACTAGCCAAAATAAGACCCCCTAAACATTAAATATAGCTATGTAAGCCAGGTAACAGGTAACTTACCCCAAAGAAGGTAAATACAACAGCTGCAAAGCCTAAAATATTAAGCCAAGCCAGCTTCTTTTCGGACCACCCGCGCAAACGAATATGCAGATAGATGGCATAGATAAACCAAGTAATTAACGCCCAAGTTTCTTTTGGATCCCAGTTCCAGAAAGTCCCCCATGCATATTCCGCCCAAACAGAGCCGGTAATGAGCATAATGGTTTGGAACGGTACCCCAACCAATACGGAGCGGTAAGCCCACTCACCTAACACTTCCTTGCTAGGAAGCTTGGTATCGGTTTTCTTCATTCCTACCAAAAGCATCACAGAGAACACAAAGGAAAGTAAAAAAGCCACATAGGCGATAATAGCAGATGATACATGGAAATCCAACCAATAGCTGCGGAGCGCCGGTACCTCAGCTTGTTGGGCCAAGTTTTGGCTGGTCATCCAAATAGAGAGGGCAGCGACAATCGGATAAATCACACAGCCCAAAATTGCCATACGATGCTTGAATGTTAAGAAGCAAAGCATCACGAGCATCACGGCATTCAGCCAAAAGCCAAAATCCATCCCGTTTAAGAATGGCAATTGTCCCGCATCGATGATACGAACAATCAAAAGCATCAATGAGATAATCGCAGTCACAGCGGTCAAAATCTTTGCCGCCTTCATGTTTGCAATATCACGATGGAAATACAAAAATACACAGAAGCTCCCAACAGATCCACTGATGAGTGCCCATAAAAGAATGGTTTGAACAGATAACAGCATTATTCTACCTCTTTCTCTAGGTCATCACCGATACCAAACAACTGACTTTGACGGCGTCTAATATATGGACTCTTATTAACAACGCGCAAAGCGACGCGACCGTTCTTAACAAAAGCATGAATTTCACCGTAACGGCCTAAAAGCGCCATCACAGACCCCAGTGCCGCAAAGATAAACCCTGTAAACAACACCGGAACTGCATGACTGTACTTAAATTCCAATACCGTTGAGTTCATTGGTTGAATGTATTCAATCGATGTTTCATCATCCACCGTAATCTTTTCACCGGTCTTAAAAGCGTGGGAACCGATTTCTTCATTATTCTCATCAAAAATATACAAAAGGGCAGCTTCTTCAGCCATTGGCTCAATATCTACAGTGTATTGGCCCAATGGGAAGCGCTGACTTTCAGGAATCGCATAGTCCCCACTGATATTTTCAGGCCCGTCAATATGAACAACGTACATATTTTTGTAAGCCATTTGATAGATGCTCAATCCGCTTTCCTTGTATGGGTGGTTAACGCTTGTGGTTGCATCATCTGCAACTTGCTTCCCATCGCGAGTTAAGTCAAAGGTGGTTACCCAGTTATCAAGCTCCCCGTCCTTATCATAGGCTGTTTCAAATGCTTCAACCTTAATTTTACCTTCACCGATTGCTTCGGTGATTTTTGTAGGAAACGGTTGCTCTTCTCCGGGAGAAATAATCAACTGTCCGGTCACAGCAAAGCTTGCAAGAAATGCACCGGCAATAATAATTAAAAGTCCGATATGCAAAATATGTGGTGCAAATAATGCCGGAATGTGCTGACGTGCCAGGATGAAGGTGCCATCCTCGGTTTTCTTCACATTCTTTTTGTAATGCTGTGCCTTTAATAACGCTTCAAATTCTTCTTCGCTTAAGGTGCTTTCCTTCAAAAAGCCCTCTTGCCCTTCCAAACTGTCCGCACCGCGACGCAATAAGCGTGCCACCTTTGGCCATAATTGCACGGAGCATGTCAACAGATTGATAAAAAAGGCCACCGATAAAATTCGAAACGGTAGGGATTGGTAAATCCCCGGCAAATCATAAATGGTGGCAGACACTGCCAATCCGGCCAACGCCGCAATCAAAATCACAGCCAGCCGAACAGAGGATATAAATCTCAACATAATTTTCCTCCATAGCTTGTGACAAAATTCCTTAACTACAACCGACAAAAAAGCGCAACGATTGTCCAATTCATTACAAGCTACACCACATTCATTATAACAGAGGTTCCCCTCCTACTTCAACGATTAAACCCCGCTTAGAGCTTACCCAAAAAAATATTTATCAATGCGATTCACGGGTATATTTCAGTAGATATACGTATCCTCTATTACAAAGAGAATGAGAGTTGGCTTTTGTCATGTCCCTTTTTCACACGACATCATTGCGAAAAAAATCACCTGTGCAATCGTTGCCGCAGGTGTTATGGTTTTGTATAAAACTTCTAACGTCCTCTAGCCATCAAGACGTGCTTGTATAATATCACACAGCAATGGATCTGCACCAATAGGCTCTGTAGTCACAAATGTCACTTGCGGGAATTGTTCTGCAAGAGCTGCCATACGATGCGGCAAATCTGTCGCAATATGGTGGCCAAAAGATAAGAACAATGGTACCACCGTCACCTTTTGATGGCCATCTTCCACCAGTGCCGACACACTGTCTTCCAAGCAAGGAGCAGCAAGCTCAATAAAAGCAGGAACAACCTTTAGTTCCGGATGCTGGGATTGAAACCGCGCCGCCGTTTCCGTAATAACAGAAAGGCCGGCTTGATAACGACTACCATGTCCCAGAACAACCACGCCCTGTTTGTAATTAAGCATTCGCTTCTCCTTCAACTTCAAAAAGCGGTTCCGGCTCCTTGTCTACATGCAACGATGCAACCGGCACCACCATACTCAAAATCACATAGATGGCAACAACCACCAAGTGGTTAAACGGAGGAACCACAGCCATCGCCAACCAAGCCAAACGAACATAGCTCACGTCAAGACCAAGTGCATATGCCAACCCAGCACACACCCCAGTCAATTTTCTTCCCTTTTTCGCACGACGTAACTTTTCCATCAGGCAACCTCCTCCTGGCCTTGTCTTGTGAATTTTCGTAAAAGCGTGTAAAATACAAGTTACAATTTATTCTATAATATAACAAAAGGAGTGGCAAGACTATATGCGCATTTTTATCTTTATTCTGTCGCTTATTTTTTCTGTAGCCTTTGTGCTATTGAATGTTTTAGGCTTTAACGGGGTGTTGACACTCAATGAATTCTTCCTAGTGAATGTCATCGCTGAGGTACTTGTGTGCTTGGTACTCAGTCATTTTATGTTCCGTACCTACGCTAACCATAAAAAG
>USCP01000063.1 GCA_900553245.1 uncultured Peptococcaceae bacterium | reverse complement strand
ATCATCTAAACGATAATTATTATCGTAACCGCCATCCGCATAGCCCATGCTTCGAATGACCTTGAGCCCTTCATACGCCCAATGACTCATCACCGGTTCCTCGGTTTCTTGATGTGCCAAAAAAACCCCTTGTTTTTCAAGGGTCTTTTGCATTTTCTTAATGCCCTTTTCATTGCCATAGAGCTCGCGTGGCGTCATGTCCTTATCCACACAAAGTTTTGCCGCCACACAAGCCATCCCTGTCGGCACGATACGTGCAGATCCCGCCGCCAAAGAGGTAAAACCGGCAGAACGACCAACAATCATCAATCCATCCACTTTCTTTGGCACCAAGCTCCCAAAAGAGATTTCGTATTGATCCGGGAAGCCTACCACCGTCCCAAAGCGTTGCGTCTTTGTGGCTTGTACGTCTACCGGATAATTGGTCACACAAATTGCATCCTCTTGGGCGCGATTTTCCAACACATCATCGATCGTCAGCATTTTCTCGCATTCCATATGGCGTGTTTCACGCACATAAAGCTGCTCTGCGGTATTGACAAGCGTCGCCTTTTCAAAGCCCTCGCAATGCGCGCGCATGTAGTCTATAATCATCGGCAATTCAGCCTCTCCGCGAGCAATACCTTCCGCACAGCTTGCTGGGTCTAAGGCATCCACATCAAAAATAATCAGTGCATTTAAAAGCACGTCCCCGTTGTCTTGACGGGCAATATTGAAGCCACGTAAACGCATGGCCTCATCCGTCGGTTCGTAAGCAAAGCCTTCCTTACTGTAACCCCAAGCAAGATTGCCATTGACATCCCCTTCCGCAGCGGTTTCTCCTTCGGGAATTTTCGTAACGTGCGCCGTCACCTTGTCCCAATCCACACCGCTTAAACGAAAGACCAGCGTCACACCCATTTCGCGGTCACGCTCGCCAATGTCCTCCCCAGCAAAGGTATAAGGCACATCGGCTGCTGCACAAACATTACCGTCCGGTGTCGCATCAATCACCACCGGCGCATGATATTTCACATTTTTACCGTCTTCCTCCACCTCTATGCCGGTGATGGTTTGTCCATCCATAAGTGGCTTTTTGAAACGGCTGTTAACCCGCAGTGTCAGATTGTCTTCGTTTGCTACCATTTGATAAAACGTATTCTTTGCTTTAATGATATCAAAACCACTACCACCAACGGCATCACTAAATTCCTTATAAATCCCACCGACCAGCAATTGACCGCAGCGAGATTCCGGAACATCAATAAAATTCAGCTCACCCAAGGTATAGAGCCCACCCAAGGCTGCATCTTGACAAATAAGTAGGGTCTTAAGCCCGTTTCGCGCCGCACTAATAGCCGCACTAATGCCTTCTGGGCTGCCATCCACCACAATACAGTCATAATCGGTTTCTACCTTTTCCGCATTGCTAATAACAATTTCCTGGCTTCCCTCCGGAACCACCGGCTCCGGTTGATTGGCACCACATCCACTTACTAATAAACCACCCATCAACACCGTCGCCAATAAGGCACGGAATTTTATTTTCATAGCCCCTCTCCTTTATCTTCGTTGACCTTTTCATCCCCATCGTTGCCCACTATTGGCTGCAATTGCTCCGCCAATTCCTCTAAGCGGCGCATGCGATGATTCATGCCGGATTTTCCCACCGGCGGGTCCAAAAGCTGCCCCAATTCCTTGAGGCTCTCCTCCGGATGGTTCAAGCGCACCTCTGCCGCTTGACGCAAGGATTCCGGCAACTGCTCCAAACCCATCTTCTCTGCAATTAAGGTGATGCTTTGAATTTGACGCTGAGCGGCATTGATGGATTTATTCATATTGGCGGTTTCGCAGTTGACCAAACGATTAACCTGATTACGCACATTTTTCTGAATGCGTGTGTTTTCCAACGCCATCACCGCTTCATAAGCACCAATGAGCGCCAAGAAGTCACTGATTTGCTCACTTTCCTTGAGATACACCACAATATTTTCCTTGCGGTAACTCATACGAGGATAAATATTGTAATTTTCAATCAAAGAAATCAAATTCGCAGCGTATTCCTCACTTTGGGTGACAATTTCCAAGTGATAGCTGCGTTGAGGATCGGTCATTGACCCGCTCCCAAGAAAAACGCCGCGCAAATAAGCGCGGCGCAAAGTATCACTTCCAATTAAATCGGTCGCAATCTCCGGCCGAAACAGCAGCCCATCTCGATCCACCATGCCTAAGGTATTAAGCAGGGTTGGCATACGATTTTGACTAGGGACATTAACCACATAAAGCACATTTTTCTTAAGACGATTCATACGCTGAATCGTCACCGTTGCTTCAACGTGGAAAAGTTCCTTCAACCAAGAAAGAGCCAATCGCGCCACCGCAGCATTTTCACTTGACAATTGCAAGCTGATTGAACGCTTAGAACCAATCAAAATGGTTCCGTCCATACGAGTGAGCCCAGCGAGTAATGACACGCGCTCTGCATCGTCGGTGTATTCCATGCGTAGCAGCTCATTTTTTATTTCATTGGAAAAACTCATTCGGTGTCATCCTCCCTGATTTCTCGAAATTGTTTATACAGCCAGTATTGCTTGAACATGCCATTTTTCAAACGAAAATCCTTGTCGGCGTATAGAGTGCGTAACACAGCCTGTGCCAACTTATCCGAATCATGGCGATAGGGGTTCTTTTCATTCACCAAGGAAGTTTCAATCACCTTGGTGTTCATGGTATCAAGTTTTTCATAGTCGACTTTTACGTGGCTACTTGCTTGCAACAAAATATCCGCCAATTCAATGGCAGTTTCGGTCTTGCCATCATCCACAAGCATATAATCCACCATCTCCGAGCAGCTATGATCATAGATGGCTTGTAAATGGTCAGACGCCGTATAATCAGTGGTTTCACCCGGCTGGGTGGTCACGTTGCAAACGTAAATCGTCTTGCAATCGCTTTCGTTGATGGCATCCACCACCTGATGGACACAAAGGTTCGGCATCACCGAGGTATACAAACTCCCCGGTCCCAGAATGACCGCGTCAGCTTCATCAATGGCTTGAAGCACCTCCGGCGTCACCTCAGCATAGGGTGGATTGATGGTAAGATGTGCAATTTGCACCTCCGATTCACCGATGTTACATTCACCGCGAACCACAGTGCCATCCACAAGCTCCGCTTGCAATTCGAGAGGCTCGGTGGTAATTGGCAATACACGCCCGCCAATGTGCAAAATCTGGTTGGCAGTGGTCACTGCATTTTGAAAACCACCACTAATACTCGTTAAAGCAAGCAAAAGTAAATTCCCTAAGCTATGGCCTTTAAGGCCTTCCCCACGAGAGAACCGATAGTTGAAGAGCTGCTCCATGATGTCTTCTTCATCCGCCAGCGCCACAATACAAGAGCGAATATCCCCAACAGGTACCACGTCAAATTCACGACGCAACCGTCCGCTGCTGCCACCGTCATCCCCCACAGACACCGCTGCAGTGATGTTCGATGTATAGTGCTTGAGCCCCTTTAGAAGCACCGAAAGCCCGGTACCGCCACCAATCACAACGATTTTAGGCCCATTTGCAAGCATATTGCTTCGATAATAGTCGTCCAATTGAGAATGGTTATTCGTTATTTTTCGATACTGTTGTCTAAAATGATAGAGCGATAGGCTTGCAACCACCAACCCCACGACAGCACAAACCAGACCTTGCCCTACGGACAGGTCTGGAATACTTCTCTGCAAGAAATTTACAAAGGATATGAGCAGGGTTTTTGTGGTTTGGTTATTGACCATCGACCATAGCCCAATAATAATCAGAGCAATGGCAATGCCGCCCAATACCGCCCAGCGCTTTAATCCCAACCCTGGTGAATACCAGCGTCGCGTATTAGGCCTTAATTTCAATGGTTGATTCTCCCATTCATTTAGTGGTCGCGATGCTTCAAGTTGACATTATAGCCAGCCTTGATGAGATTATCTGCCAGCTCCACAGCCACTGAGATGCTACGATGTTGTCCACCGGTACATCCAATCGCGATATTCACATCCAAGCGTCCGGAAGCTGCATATTGCGGCAACACCTCACGCATCAAATTGCAATAGCTTTCTAAAAAATGCTTGGCCGAATCACTTGCAAACACATAGTCACGCACCGCTTGGTCACGCCCCGTCAGCGGTCGCAAGGCTGGGTCATAAAACGGATTTTTCAAAAATCGCACATCCATCACAATATCTGCGTCAATCGGAATCCCATGCTTATAGCCAAAGGACTGAATATTCACCACCATGGCTTCTTTTTCGGATTCCCACAGCTTACACAAAGCCTTCTTGAGATCATCCTTAGAAAACTCCGAGGTATCCAAGGTAATGGTCGCAATATCGCGCACACTCTTTAACGCCTCACGCTCGATTTCAATCCCCGCAAGGATAGAACCATCCTCACTCATCGGATGAATACGGCGTGTTTCCTTAAAACGATTCACAAGGACATCCGTGCTGGCTTCAAGGTAAAGAATCGTATATTCGATGCCCATTTGACGCAATACCGCCAATTGCTCATCAATGGCTTGAATAAATTGACCGCCACGCATATCAATGACAAGGCAAATCTTGTGAAGATTGCTCTCTGCCTGCACAACTAAATCTGCCAGACGCGAAATCAACGGCGCTGGCAGATTGTCCACGCAGAAGTAGCCCATGTCTTCAAAATAATTGCACGCCAAAGACTTTCCGGCCCCAGAGAGGCCTGTGACAATAACAAATCTTTTTTCTTCACTTGGAAACAACGTGCTCATATGCTACTCCATTCAGAGAAAAATTGTAAGCTACGACTATTCGATTTCGTTTGAAGCGGACCAAACAATATAACGTCCACCCATCACTGCTTCACGTTCAATGGTAAGGGTTTTGCCTTCATCATTGATGAAAAAGAAGCCTTCACCAACGCGATTAGCAGGGGTCCAGCCGTTATAAGCCACCCAATCCATGAAAAGTTCTACGGATTGGTTGTCGTTTTTGCACAAATATTGGATTTGGCTTCCGGTATTTGCAATACGGGTAAACAAATCCCCTTGGATTTTTTCCAATTTGAAAATGGCATTCACCATGTCACGATTTTGATAAACACCAACACTTGCTGCAGCAGCTGCTGCGCCAACAAATAACTTACCTAATTTCATAAAAAGTTCCTCCTTAATCTCTTTAAGGGTATTATTTTGTATAATATACCACAAAAAACAGGCCTTGGGGTACAAAAAAACGACCATCCCCATACAAAAGTTCTATAATTGCTCTCTTTGCATTTTTTTTTGCCTTTGCCCTGCGCTTGCGCCCCTTCTCTAAACTTGCTATATTAACATCAACGGACCATGAAGGAGGACCACCATGAGCAATCCACATCCATCCGAACGCTATAGTTTTATTGAAGATAAAAATCCACGCGAGATCGTACTGTTGCGTGGCAGTGGCTGTAAATGGCGCCGCTGCCGTTTCTGCAACTATCACCTCGATTTCTCCCTTGACCAAGCCGCAAACGATGCGCTGAATCTCGATGTTCTTTCACATATACAAGGCAAGACCGGTGTCCTTGAAGTCATGAACTCCGGCAGCTTCTCTGATTTAAGCGAAACCACCTTAGCTGCCATCATCGACACCATGAAAGCCCACAACATTCATCGCCTGCACGTGGAATGTCACTGGAACGACCGCGCTGCCATTGCCCCTTTCCGTGCCCGTCTCGAAAAAGAAGGCATCACCCTTAAGGTCAAGGCCGGCATAGAAACCTTTGACGGTCGTTTCCGTGAAACCGTTTTTGACAAGGGCATCCCTGAGGACACTACTCCCGAAGAAATGGCGCAATACTTTAACGAGTGTTGTCTGCTCTTTGGTGTCGAAGGCGAAACCCTCGAGCAAATGCAATCAGATATTCAAATCGGACTCACTTATTTTGACCGCATCTGCATCAATATCATGATTGACAACGGCACACCGGTGAAGCGCAGTGAAAGCGTTGTAAATTTATTCATATCTGACATTCTTCCGAATATTAAAAACAATACCCGTATCGATATCCTACTAAATAACACTGATTTCGGTGTAGGGTGATTTGTAACTAAAAATTAGCAGCCTAAATGAAATTTACTATTTCCTTTAGGCTGCTTTTGCTATATAATTGGACGGATGTAAAAAATTCCATACTATGCATAATTTAAAGTAAAGGAGCTCGATTCTTTTGACGAAAAAAGCGTATTTATGCCTTGAGGATGGCACCGTATTGCACGGAAAATCCTTCGGCGCAGAGGGCACGGTTGTGGCTGAGTTGGTATTTACCACTGCAATGACCGGTTATCTTGAAACCCTCACCGACCCAAGCTACTATGGACAAATCGTTCTCCAGACTTTTCCTTTAATAGGCAATTACGGCATCATTGATGAAGATTTTGAATCCGCCCAGCCGGCACTTCGTGGTTACATTGTGATGGACCCATGTGATTATCCATCTAATTTTCGCGGGACTTCCACCTTGGATGCATACCTCAAAGAAAACAATGTGGTTGGCCTTTATGGCATCGACACCCGTGCCCTTACCAAGCGTATTCGTGAACACGGCGTTATGAATGCGGTGCTCACTACCGACGCAAGCAAGGCAACCCCGGATGGACTCAAGGATTTCTTCATCAGTGATGCCGTTCCTTCTGTTACGACAAAGACGGTAAAAACCACCCCATCCACCACCAACGGTCCCCGTGTGGTGCTTTGGGACTTTGGCGCGAAGGACAATATCGAGCGTGAACTATTAAAACGTGGTGCCACCGTCGTGCGCATGCCTGCCTCCAGCACTCGCGAAGATATACTCGCACAAAAACCGGACGCCATCATGCTCTCTAATGGTCCCGGGGATCCACAGGAAGCCCAAGACGTCATCGGCGAACTCACCAAGCTCCAAGCAGACAAAATCCCTACCTTTGGCATTTGCTTAGGGCACCAGCTCTTGGCGCTCAGCCACGGCTTCCGTACCTTTAAACTCAAATACGGTCACCGTGGTGCCAACCAACCGGCACGCGATACCGTCACTGACCGCATCTTTATCACCAGCCAAAACCACGGCTACGCCGTAGATAGCGACAGCATCGACAAAACGATTGCCAATATCCGTTTTGTCAACTCCAACGACAGCACCTGTGAAGGCATCGACTACGTGAACGAACCAACCTTCAGCGTGCAATTCCACCCTGAAGCCTGCGGCGGTCCAAAAGATACCGACTATCTCTTTGACCGATTCTTTGAAATGATGGAGGTTTAAAAAATATGCCATTAAATCCAGAGATTAAAAAAGTACTCGTCATTGGTTCCGGTCCAATTGTCATCGGCCAAGCTGCCGAATTTGACTATGCCGGCACCCAAGCATGCCAAGCACTCAAAGAAAACAACATCGACATTGTTTTGATTAACTCCAACCCAGCAACCATCATGACCGACGAAGCCATGGCCAACCATGTCTACATCGAACCGCTGACCTTGGAAACCATCAAACGCATCATCAAAAAGGAACGCCCTGACGCCATTCTTTCTACCTTAGGCGGCCAAACCGGCCTCACCCTTTCCATGCAACTCGCGCGTGAAGGATTCCTTGCCCGCCACAATGTGAAGCTCCTCGGCGCCAATCCGGAAACCATCGACAAGGCGGAAGACCGTCAAATGTTCAAGGATACCATGGCATCCATTGACCAACCAACCATCGCTTCTAAGGTTGTCACCGACACCGTTTCTGCCATGCAATACGCCGAAGAAATTGGCTATCCTGTTATTGTACGCCCTGCCTTTACCTTAGGCGGCAGCGGTGGTGGGATTTGCAATACCCCAGAAGAACTCAATCAAATTTCTCATAACGGCTTGCAAGCCTCCCCTATTCACCAAATTCTCGTTGAAAAATGCATCAGCGGTTGGAAGGAAATCGAATTCGAAGTCATTCGCGATGCCAAAGGCAACGCCATCACCGTCTGCTCCATGGAAAACTTTGACCCCGTTGGCGTGCACACCGGCGACTCTATTGTCATCGCTCCTGCTGTCACCCTCGCTGATAAGGAATATCAAATGCTCCGCTCTGCCGCCCTTCGCATTGTCGATTCCTTAGGCGTTGAAGGGGGCTGCAACGTACAGTTTGCCCTTCATCCGGAAAGCTTTGAATACGCTGTCATCGAAGTCAATCCTCGCGTGTCCCGTTCCTCTGCGTTGGCATCTAAAGCCACCGGTTATCCAATCGCTAAGATTGCTACCAAAATTGCCTTGGGTTACACCTTGGATGAAATTCCAAACGTTGTAACCGGCAAAACCTACGCCTCTTTTGAACCGGCATTAGACTATGTCGCTGTGAAGTTCCCAAAATGGCCGTTTGACAAATTCATCTATGCAAAACGTGACCTCGGCACTCAAATGAAGGCCACCGGTGAAGTCATGGCCATTGCCGACACCTTTGAAATGGGTCTTATGAAAGCCGTGCGTGGCGCGGAAATCAAGCAAGACACCCTGCGCTACCATGATTTCATCACCCTCAGCCTGGAAGAACTCAAGCCTCTCATGGCAAACCCTAGCGATTTGCGCCTCTTTGCCGTGTACGAAGGACTCTATCGCGGCATGAGTGTGGATGACATTCACGCCCTCACCATGATTGACGAATGGTTCCTCTACAAGCTTTGCAAGCTCTGTGATTTCGAACACCGCTTGGTTGACAATCACAGCGCCCTCACAGAAGAAGAATACATCCACGGCAAAAAGCTCGGCTTTACCGACAAGCTCATGGAAAAGCTCAACTGCAACGCCCTCCCTACCACCTTGGCACCAATCTACAAGATGGTAGACACCTGCGCCGGCGAATTCTCCGCTGCCACCCCTTACTTCTACTCTGTCTTCAAAACCCCTGAAGAAGGTGCGGAAAACGAAGCCCTCGAACCGATTGCCCAATCCACCAAGGAACGCGTCATCGTATTCGGCTCCGGCCCCATTCGCATTGGTCAAGGGATTGAATTTGACTACTCCAGCGTCCACTCCGTATGGGCCTTGAAAGAACTCGGCTACGAAGTAATCATCATTAACAACAACCCTGAAACCGTTTCCACCGACTTTGATACCGCTGACCGCCTCTACTTTGAACCGGTTACCTGGGAAGACGTCAAGCCAATCATCGACATCGAAAAACCAATCGGCGTCGTTGTGGCTTACGGTGGTCAAACCGCCATCAAACTCACCGCCGACCTCGCTGCCTACGGCGTAAAAATCATCGGCACCTCCGCCGAT
>USCP01000062.1 GCA_900553245.1 uncultured Peptococcaceae bacterium | reverse complement strand
TGGATGTTATTCTTGAAAGCATTTCTCACAAAATCGATTGCCGTTGGAAGTTGATTGGTGTCACCATTGTTTCCAGTGCCATTTTGATTTTTACCGCTGGGGTTGCGTCCATTTCCATTATCATGGTAGGCTTCCTCTTGAAAGAAGCGTATACCAATATGGGGCTGCATGGTGTAAACCTTTCTCCTACCTTAGAAGATGCCGGGACCATGCTGTTGCCGTTCGTGCCTTGGGGCGCATCCGGTATTTATTACATGGATTTGCTTGGTGTGTCTGTTGGTGCGTACGCCGTGTGGTGCATCCCTTGTTACCTCTGTGTGGTCTTTGCGATGATTTGGGCATTTACCGGCAAGGGTATTCGCTATCTGAAAAACGAATAAAACAATCGGGGCGCCGTTTCACAATGTTTAAAGAGAGGATGAGCGTACTTTGAGTATTACTGTTGAACGTTTCATAGAAACGGTGAGTGATTACAAGATTGGTTTGGTGGCCGGAAAAGATGGCAACGGAAACATTATTGAATGGTTTCATGTTGTAGACAATGCACTGGCCATGAGCCACGTCAATGAAAATGAGCTGGTGTTTAGCTCCGGTGAAAACATGGACGATGAAGACACTCTGGTACGCTTTATTGAGGCATTGATTGAACGCAAGAGCAGTGGCTTGGTGCTCATCCAGGGGCCTTATGTTAAGCAGGTTTCCGAGGTGGTAAAGAAATTATGTAATAATCATAGCTTTCCGCTGATGGAATTGACCCATTCGGTGAATATGTCTGCGATCACCAAGCTCTTGAGTATTCAACTATTGGAGTCGGAAAAAATCAACCGACAGCTTTTCTCGGCAATGAAAAATGCTATTTCCTTTCCGCAAAAGCTCGAAGGCTATGTGCCTACCTTTGTTCAATCGGGCTTTAAGAAAAATGAGCCTTATGCGGTGTCTATTGTAAAGATGAAGCATCCGGAGTTGATTACAAGCTCCGAAAGCCAGTGGCTGGTGAAGTCGATGGAAGCGCAGCTTTTGACTGCCGGCGATCGCTCCTTTGTACTTACGATGGATGATATCTATGTGTTTGTCTTCTCAAATTATTCCGAAGAGGACATTCGCGAGATTATGTTGAAAATGATGATGCTCTTACGAATGAAGGAGTACCAATTCTACGTGGGATGTAGCATCAATCACTTGGGCATTGAGCAACTGACAAACGCGTATGTGCAAGCGCGAAAAGTTGTTGACTTGAGTGAACGCAAAGGCTGGAGCAATCTTTTTGTACATTATCGTGAGCTGGGTGCCTATCAGTTGCTTTTGGCGATTGATAACAAAAACACCTTGAAGCAATATTACGATGCCAAGTTGGGCGTGTTGGAAAAACACGATCGCAACAACGGGTCGGATTATCTTGAGTTTTTAACGGTGTATCTCACCAGCAATTGTAACATCAACGATACGGCGGATAAGCTCTTTATCCCGCGGCATAACGTGGGGTCTCTTTATCCACCGCAATACCGTGGTGTATAAGATTAAAAAAATTAACGAGCTATTAGACTGTGATTTAAACGAATTAGAGGTGCGTGTAAAACTATATTTGGCGATTATGCTGAAAAATATCATATAAGACTGATACGCAAAACAGTGGTGTCATTGACAGAAGAAGGTTAACTTTTCGGCATGCTGTGAGGTTAATCTTTTTTTGCGCCAAAAAACACGAGAAAAAAATATATATTACGCATTAAATGAACTATAAAGAGAAAAAAAGAAGAATAAAAATATTTGAAAGAAAACACTCGTCAGGAGGAATGATTCAATGAGTATTGCAGATGTTTTAAAGGAAAAAGGCATTGAGCTACCGCCGGTGGTGGTGCCTGTGGCAAACTATATGCTTGCTTCTCGCAGTGGCAAGATGGTATTTTCTTCCGGCTTTACACCAAAGGCCAATGGCACCTGGACGGTGACCGGCAAGCTCAATGATGACCGTATTGAAGAAGGATACGAAGGTGCGCGATTGGCAACCTTAAATGCCTTGGCAGCACTCAATGAACTATGTGGAGGTCTTGACAATATTGCGAAGGTGCTCAAAGTAAGCGGCTATATTGTATCGGAAGATGATTTCCACAATCAATCGAAGGTGCTTAACGGTGCTTCCGATTTGTTAGTAGAGATTTTTGGTGATGCCGGCAGACATGCCCGCTTTGCGGTAGGGATCAATTCCCTCTTTGGCGATGCCTCTGTGGAAATTACATTGGACGTAGAACTTAAAGACGAAGCCTTAGCAACCTGCTAAGGGGAAATCGGTTTAGAAATAGAAGGAAGGTTGAACGGCTATGAGTCAGACCGCAAATGTAGTAGTGGTAGGTGGCGGGATTATTGGGACCGCGATTACCTATTATTTGGCAAAGAAAGGCGTAAAAAATGTCGTGCTCGTGGAACGCCACGGTATTGGTGAAGAATCCTCCAGCGCTTGCGACAGTGGGGTGATGATTCACACCAAGGCGCCGGGAATCATGCAACAGATTCAGCAAAAGAGCAACCGCTTGTATGAAACCCTAAGTCAAGAGTTGGGGCGCGAGGTCCATTACAACAAGATGGGGAGTATGGTGATGATTGATGACCCATCCCTCATCGGAACTTTTGAAGAAACCATCAAGCAACAAGTCGGCGCTGGGATTAACGTTTCCTTAATCAGCGGTGATGATGCTCGCAAGATTGAACCTTGCCTGTCGAAGGACATTTGTGCGGTGTCCTATTGCTTAGACGATGCGTTGGTGAGTCCGATGGATGTCACTCTAGGCTATGCCTTGGCAGCCGAACGTTTGGGAGCCACCGTGATGACCAACACGGCAGTCACAGACGTATTGGTGGAAAACGGCAAAGTGAAGGGCGTTGTTACCACTAAGGGCATCATTTACAGTGAGATGGTCGTTAATGCTGCGGGGGTTTTCTCTCCGGAAATCGGGAAGATGGCAGGCATGGAGGTGCCGGTGACACCTCGCCGTGGGAACATTGTTGTCTGCGAACAGGTGGCACCGGTGGTAAATCATATTTTGTTGTGCTGCCGTTACGTGGCACTGAAATATCATCCGGAATTGGCAGAAACCTCTGATGATCCAAGTATGAAGATGGGTGTGAACCTCTTCCTTGAACAAACTCATGACGGCAACATCTTGTTTGGCAGTAATCGCGAATGGAGCGGTTATGACAAGAGCACATCTTACGAAATCCTGCGTGCCATTTGTAACTATGCCACCCATTATGTGCCATTCCTGAAAAACCTTAATATTATCCGCACCTATGCCGGACTTCGTCCTTATTGTGATGGCGGACCAATTTTGGGGCCGGTGAACGGTTTGGAAGGCATGATTATGGCAACCGGTCACGAAGGCGGCGGGATTGGTTATGGCCCTGCCATGGGGGATATCATGAGTGATTATATTATTGGTGGTAAAATTACCGATGAAATTGCACCGTATCTGTACAGCAGATTTGAGAAATAAAGAAGATTTTGGAGGCGTTAAAGATGGCCAGAATTGAACAACATCCAATCTTAGAATTTAAAAAGGGACGTGAAGTCACTTTTACATACGAAGGGCAAGAACTCAAAGGGTATGAAGGCGAAACCATTGCAGCAGCTTTGCATGCGGCGGGTGTGCGCTCCTTGCACGACTCCGAAAAGAAGCATCGCCACAGAGGGCTTTTCTGTGCAATTGGTAACTGCTCCTCTTGCCTCATGAAGGTGAATGGGATTCCAAATGTGAGAGTTTGTGTAGAACCACTTCGTGAAGGGATTACCGTTGAACGTCAAGTGGGCAATGTGAAGCCTGAGGTGGACGTTCACATTGAAGCCAAGCTCAGTAACGAGCGTGAATTGGTAAAAACCGAGCTCCTCGTCATCGGTGGTGGTCCTGCCGGAATGTGTGCGGCGATTGAAGCCGGTGTAGAGGTTTTGATGCTTGAACGCAACAGCGACCTCGGTGGGCAGCTCATCAAGCAAACCCACAAGTTCTTTGGCTCCGAAAAACAAAACGCCGGAACCCGTGGAGTACAGATTTCTATTGATTTGGCAGAGAAGATTCAAACCATGCCGCAAATTACCTTGTGGACCGATTCTATCGCTGCAGGCTTTTATAAAAACGGCGTTGTCATGGTCGATAAAAACGGCGTCGTTGAAGGGGTCAAGGCAGAGCGCATCATTGTTGCTACAGGCGCTTTTGAAAAGAACCTCGTGTTCCCGAATAATGACCTACCGGGGGTATACGGTGCCGGTGCGGTACAAACCTTGATGAACATGGAAGGGATTATTCCGGCGAAAAATGTATTGATGGTCGGCGGCGGGAACATTGGATTGATTGTGAGCTATCAGCTCATGCAGGCCGGTGTGAATGTGGCAGCGGTGATTGAAGCAGCGCCAAAGATCGGTGGCTATCAAGTGCATGCCAATAAGCTCAGACGCGCTCAAGTGCCGGTGATGACTCAACACACCATCAAATATGCCTACGGCAAAGAAAAGGTTGAAGGCGCGGTCATTTGCCAAGTGGACGATCATTTTCAACCGATTCCAGGCACCGAGCAGGATGTCAAGTGCGACGCCATCTGCATGGCGGTCGGCTTACAGCCGCTTCCGGAGCTGTTCTTCCAAGCTGGCTGTGAGATGAAATTTGTGCCGGAGCTTGGTGGTTATGTGCCGGTGATTGACGACGCACGTCATACCAGTGTGCCAAACATATACGCCGCCGGGGATTCCGGTGGGGTAGAAGAAGCCTCCAGTGCGATGCTTACTGGGAAACTCGCAGGTTTGTCCGCCGCCAACGATTTTGGCCGCGTGCCGGATTTTGATGCGAAATTTAAAGATTACCTCGAGCAATTGGATTCCTTGCGCCCAGAGGGTGGCAAGATTAAAAACGGCATCGTAAAAACCAAAGAAGGGAGTCCGGTCAACTATGAGCACTGAAGTATTAAAAGAATTAGAAGCCAAGGTACAAGGAATTTTACCAAGTGAAGAACGCCGCAAAAAAGGCCCCTATGCCCTCTTTGAATGTTTCCAAAACATTCCTTGTAACCCTTGCTATACCGCTTGCAAATTTAATGCAGTAAAGCCCCTCACAACCATTACAGACACGCCCGAAACCTATTTTGAGCACTGTGTGGGTTGTGGCGCCTGCATGCTCGTTTGCCCAGGGTTGGCAGCCTTTGTCATCGACGAAAGTTATTCCGACACTGAATCCATTGTGAAAATTCCTTACGAATATTCTCCACTACCGGAAGTTGGCACAGTAGTAGACGGTGTCAATCGTATTGGCGAAGCCGTTTGTAAGGTCACCGTGAAGCATGTCCTCACTGCCAAGAACAAAACGTCTATTGTGACCTTAGTGGTACCGAAAGCATACACCCACGTGGTGCGCGGCATTAGCATGAAGGCCAAGGAGCAACTCATTAGCGATGAAGTGACCCACGAAGAACAAGGCGAAAGCATTATCTGTCGCTGCGAAGATGTGACCGCCGAAGAAATCGCCGCTGCTATTGAAAATGGTGCAGATACCTTGAAGCAAATCAAGTTCAATACCCGGGTATCCATGGGCCCATGCCAAGGCAAGACCTGCATTTCCTTAGTCATGCGCGAGCTGTCCGCAAAGACCAAGACACCGGTCAACGACATGAAAGCTCCAACCTATCGTCAACCGATTCGCCCAATTAAAATTGGCTCTTTCTTGAATGAAGAAGAATAAAAGCAAAGCAGTCCACCAAGAAACGGAGGACTGCTTTTTTATGGAATGAAAGGGGTCTTGTAGCAAGCAAGATGAACGCGTATTAAGGGAAAAATACGAGACACCATGCGGACTTTTTCGAGTTGCAAAACAAGATATGTTTTGATAGTATATACTTGAATGATTGAAAAGGAGTTGACAAGCATCATGGGCACCATCATCATGTTCAAGCAAGCAAGCAAGCAAGCAAGCAAGCAAGCAAGCAAGCAAGCAAGGGCTCAGCGTGCGTAAAATTTCCTAATCAAAGCGAACCATGCCAAAGGGCACGGTGTATTTGTGGACCCCACCACAAATGCGCCGTGCCCTTTTTGTGTGCGTGTGTGAATGAATAAGGAGGAGAATGAATGAAAAAGAAAGCAAGCAGACGACTGACTGCCGCCTTCACCATGGCAGCCATGCTCGTTACCCTCATGCCAAGCGGCGCCGCCTTTGCTGCCCCGGCAGAGGAAGATGGGGAAGCGACTAAGGTAGAAATAACACAGCAGCGTGCATCATCGCCAGCCATTCCTGAGGATGCAATTCCAATTACAATCCAAAATAGAAATCTTACTACCGGAAATTATGTTTTGGAAGATGATGTGGTGTTAGATGCTAAACAATATGATGTAACTGGAGAGGTGAATATTTATCTCAATGGGCATCGAATTTCAAAAAATCAGACAACTAACAGTGGCGGATGGTATAACTTAAAGGGCAATACGCATCTGACAATTTATGGACCGGGAACTATTGGTTCGAATTTTAGTATAAATGGATGGGGGGATGCACATAATGCATCGCTTACTCTTAAGGGTGTAGTATTAGGTGATGCAAGTAAATATACGCACTGGAATTGGTCAGGTGTTTTCTTGGATGCAGTAGAAATTATTGACAGCGAAGTTAATGTGTCATTTGATACAGATTTTAATAATGAGGGGACAATAAATATTATTAATAGTGAGATAAACGCAGCGTTAACGGGAGATTATATTCAAGCTAAAAATTCGGTGATAAATGGTTCATTAAAAGCAAGTTCATCAATTTCAATAGACTCATCTAATGCAGATTCATTTGATAAAATTGAATCTCCTCGTATCAATATTAAGGATAGTCAGCTAAATGCTAGTTATGAAAACAGTAGTAATAAGAATATTTTAAGCATTGGTGACCCTAATCATAATAGTACGATTGAGATAGATTCTAGCACGATTAGTACTGTCGGAAGGATAGGAGATGATGATGATGTGATATCTATTACATCCGGTTCGGTTGTAGGTGCTAAGCAGATTGGGAATCATCGTGATATGAATCAGTGGAATGGGATTATTTCTGAGAATAACGAAGGGGCTATTTATGGCGACGTTTTACTACGGAATATGACTATTCCACATGGTATGACTGTCAATATTCCGCAAGAGCAAACGATTTCCTTTAGTGGAAAGACATTGACTGTAGATGGCAAACTTAATGTGTACGGTAAACTTAATGGTCCAGGAATTATTGATGGTAGAGGAGATTATTATGTTGGTGAAATTGGTTCAATTGATTCAACAATTCAAAATAAGTTGAGAGAAACTCTGAATATGACATTTGAACCGATTATTGATGGAAGATTAGGAGATACTATTAATTTAACTGTAAGGTTGAAAAAAGCTAGTGGTGGAAATGTTACAGATGGTAAAGTGGCATTTGAAAAAGATGGAAAATTTATTGGTAGAGTGCCAGTTCGTAATGGTGTTGCTATTTTTCCAATAGAACTTAATAGTCCTGAGTGGACTGTTGGTAGAAGTTACACGCTTACTGCGAATTATGAATCTGCTGACAATCAGTTAGGTGCCCAAACTTCTCAAGTTATTAGACTAGGTTTAGGAAAGCAAGTTGCACCACCTGTACCTGTAGTTGATAGTAAAACAAAGAATAGTATTACTCTCAAAACTATTCCTAATAGTGCTCAGAGTGGTGTAGAGGCAGAATATGGCATAAAAGAACAAGATGGAAATATTAAATGGCAAAAGTCAAATAGCTTTTACTATCTAGAAGCAAATAAATCATATAGTTTTTATACAAAATATCCAATGGGAAATGGATTTTATGAATCAGCTATAAGTGGACCAACTATTATTCAAACAGACAACTTGAAAATTCAAAAACAGCCACCGGCTCCTACTATTGAAAATATTTTTGGAAATAATGTGGTATTAGCATATGTGGAAAGTCCATATGGCACTGATGTGCAATACGGAATAAAAGAGAATGGAAGTATTAGGTGGCAAGACCATCCGGAGTTCTATAATCTGCAATCGGGGGAGAAATATTCATTTTATGTAAAATATTTAGGTAATGATACTTATCAGCCTTCTTCGAACAGTTTGGCACTTGATGTGACTGTTGCTAGTTTGAAACCTATTATACGAGATTTGGGAGGTGGAGTAACTACTGTGACTCCGATGGTACCTACAGTGGGAGAAAGAGTCAAAATTTATTTAAAACCACATAATGGTAGTGTGGTAAAGAAAGTTGTTGTAAAAGAGCGAAACGGTGATGAAGTTTTTTTAAAAGAAGAAAGTTCGTTAGTGTACAGCTTTAAACAGCCTGAGACACAGGTCACTGTTGAAGTGACTTATGGTAAAGAGAATGATTTGTCACCAATTATTACACCAAACATTAATGGGAAAATTCATATAACACCATCGGTGCCGGAAGTTGGTCAAAAGATAATAGTTAATATTGTTCCAAATAAAGGATATTTAGTAGAAGAGGTTGTTGTAACTGATGCGAGAAATCGTGATGTGAAAATTTCAAAAAGAACGGAAGGAGAATATGTATTTACGCAACCGGATACGCAAGTTGTTATTGAAGTAGTTTATAAAAAGATTCCACTTCCGGAATTGCCGCCTAGTGACAATTGGAACAATCCATTCATTGATGTGCCGAAAGGTGCATGGTACCACGATGCGGTGCGCTATGTTTATGAAAATGGCTTAATGGTCGGTCTTGCACCAAACAACTTTGGTGCAAACGTCACCACCGACCGTGGGCAACTCGTGACTATGCTCTGGCGCATGGCAGGGGAACCACAAGCCACAAACGGTACAGACTTTAGCGATGTTCCAAGCAATGCTTACTATGCCAACGCTGTGGCATGGGCAGCGGAAAACGGTATTACCGCAGGCTTTGAAGATGGCACCTTCCGTCCTCAAACCGGACTCAGTCGTGAACAAATGGCAGCGCTCTTTATGAAGTACGCCGAAGCTACAGGGGTAGACACCTCAGTGAGAGCGGACATCAGCAGCTATACCGACATCAATCCAAATAGCTGGTCCTATGATGCTCTCAGTTGGGCGAAGGCCGTGGGGCTTTTAAGTGGTGTAAGTGAAAACACCATGGCTCCACAAGTCACAGCAACGCGCGTACAAATTGCTGCAGTAATACAACGTTATTGTGAAACTGTTAAAAGTTGAACTTTTACTTTGATAGAAATATAGGGGGAAAATGTGTGGTGGGAGTGGCGGTTGATTAAAGCGTTTAAATGTAATAATAGATAAGACCAGCGGTGTAATGTCAAGCGAATATCAATAAAGAATTAATCACTTACTAA
>USCP01000061.1 GCA_900553245.1 uncultured Peptococcaceae bacterium | reverse complement strand
ACACCATTTGAGCTGTATCATTCTAAGGTGTTGCACTTGACTTGACAATTCGCCAATTAAAAAAACGCCTCCGTCATCACGAAAGCGTTTGCTTGTCTCGAATAGACTCAATGAAGGTCACGGTATACGCCAATAACCTTCCCGATAATCATCGGATTCTCTACATAAATTGGTTCCATCTCATCATTTTCCGGTTGGAGACGCACGACATTTTTTTCATAATAGAATGTTTTACAAGTCGCTTCATCACCAATCAACGCCACCACAATGTCGCCGTTTTGCGCCGTTTGCTGCGGTGCCACAATGATATAGTCGCCATCCATAATACCGGCTTTAATCATACTTTCACCGCGGATTCGCAACATAAAAGCCCCTTCATTGCGAACAAAGCGCATGGAGAAGGAAATCTTATCTTCAACATTTTCATCAGCAAAAATCGGTTCACCCGCAGCCACATTTCCAAGAACTGGTAAATCAACGATTTCGTCGTGCTCGGAAGCCGCCGCCGGTACCTCTACACCGAAATTAAATGGTGTCCCGTCCGGATTGCGTAAAATCATAATCGCGCGAGGCTTGGTTGGATCGCGTTGGATATAGCCTCTCTTTTCAAGAGTTGTCAAATGCGCATGCACCGTAGAGCTAGAACTTAATCCAACCTCACGACCGATTTCGCGCACAGCCGGCGGATAACCGCGTGTCTCAACCTCGTTAATAATAAAATGAAGAATACTTTGCTGTCTAGGAGTGAGTGGCTTTGTCTTTTTTTCTCTTGCTTTCTTCTGGCAGTGCCATAAATCAATTCTCCTTTCGTAACAGTTTGTCTTCATATTATACCCCATTTCAATATGAAATAAAACACATATTCGCCATAAAACGGCATTTAAACTGGATATTCCCTCTCTTGACATTCTATAAAGAAGTAAATATAATTAGTTAGATTGGGCGATTGTCCAATTTATTTATTGTGCAAACAACTATTTTAGCAAAATTTATACTGGAGGCAACCAACATGGATGAAGCTGTAATTCTTACACGAGAAGGTCTTGAGAACCTCAAAGAAGAACTGGTCAACTTAAAAACTGTACGTCGTAAAGAAGTCGCAGAACGCCTGAAACAAGCGATTGACTTCGGTGACCTTAGCGAAAACTCTGAATACGATGACGCTAAAAATGAACAGGCCTTCATCGAAGGGCGCATCCAGACCCTCGAAGCAACCATTCATAAAGCAAAAGTCATTGAAGACGAAACGCTCTCTTCCGGCGTCATCAACATCGGTTCTTATGTCACCGTTCGCGACATTGAATTTGATGAAGTTGAAGAATATCGTATCGTCGGTACCAGCGAAGCTGACCCAATGCAAAACAAAATTTCCAACGAATCCCCACTCGGGGCTGCACTCTTGGGCAAACGCCAAGGTCAAACCGTAAAGGTGAATGCACCTGTTGGCACCCTCGAATATGAAGTTATTAGAGTATCCCTTGATAAGGCGAAGGAGGCAGAATAATACATGTCTAACGGCAATAAGAAGGCCGACGGCGGTCTTAAGCAAATTATGAACGTGCGCATCGAAAAGATGGACGCACTCCGTGAACGCGGTGTAGACCCATTCGGTCATCGCTACGACATCACCCACCACATCGATGAAATCATCCAAAACAAGGATGCCCTCATTGAAAGCGGCGAAGAAGTAAAAATCGCCGGTCGCATCATGGCAAAACGTGGTCAAGGGAAAGCCGGCTTTGCAAATGTGATGGACCTTTCCGGCAACATCCAAATCTACTCCCGCCAAGATGTGATTGGCGAAGACATGCACTGGTTCTTCAAAAAAGCGGACATCGGTGACATCGTTGGCATCACCGGTCATGTATTCGTCACCGACCGTGGCGAACTCAGTATCAAAGTGAGCCAATTCGAACACCTCTGCAAGTCCATGCGTCCACTTCCTGAAAAATATCACGGCTTGACCGATACCGAACTGCGCTATCGTCAACGCTACGTTGACTTGATCATGAATCCGGACGTAAAGAACACCTTCGTGATGCGCTCCAAAATCATCACCGCAGTGCGTCGTTACCTTGATGAACATGCCTTCCTCGAAGTAGAAACCCCAGTGCTTCATACCATCGCAGGGGGCGCAACCGCACGTCCATTCATCACTCACCACAATGCATTAGACATCGACCTCTACATGCGTATCGCCCTCGAACTCCACCTCAAGCGTCTCATCGTTGGTGGCATGGAACGCGTATACGAAATCGGTCGTGTATTCCGTAACGAAGGGATTGACACCCGTCACAACCCTGAATTTACCCTCTTGGAAGTATACCAAGCATACGGTGACTACGAAACCATGATGGATCTCACCGAAGACCTCTTCCGCACTGTGGCTCACGAAGTCCTCGGCACCGGCGTATTCATGAACGGCGACGTTGAAATCGACCTCGACAGCCCATGGCGCCGCATCTCCATGACCGACGCGGTTAAAGATGCCACCGGCATTGACTACCTCGGCGACATGAGCGACGATGAATTCCGTGAAGCTGCACGCAAGGCCGGCGCAGAAATCCCTGAAAATATACCACGCGGTAAAGTTCTCGAAGAACTCTTCGACCTCGCTGTTGAACACACCTTGATTCAACCAACCTTTATCACCGACTACCCTGTAGAAATCTCTCCATTGGCACGTCGCAAGAGCTCCAATCCGGACCTCACCGACCGTTTCGAACTCTTCATCATCGGTCGTGAACACGCCAATGCATTCTCCGAATTGAACAACCCAATCGACCAACGTCAACGCTTCGAAGAACAAGTAGAAGCAAAACGTCAAGGCGACGACGAAGCCCATCCAATGGATAACGACTTCATCCAAGCCCTCGAATACGGCTTGCCACCAACCGGCGGCCTCGGGATTGGGATTGACCGTATGGTGATGCTCCTTACCAACGCAGAATCCATCCGCGACGTTCTCCTCTTCCCTACTATGAAGCCACTCGACGAACCAAAGTCCAAAAAGGCTGCTAAAAAGAAAGAAAAGAATGATGCAATTGTAGAAGAAATCGATTTCACCGGTGTTGAAGTAGAACCTCTCTTCAAAGACATGGTAGACTTCGAAACCTTCTCCAAGAGCGACTTCCGTGCCGTAAAAGTATTGGATTGCAAGGCAGTGCCAAAGAGCAAAAAGCTCCTTCAATTCACCCTCGATGATGGCTCCGGCGTTGATAGAACCATCCTCAGCGGCATTCACGAATACTACGAACCGGAAGAACTCATCGGCAAAACCTTGATTGCCATCACCAACTTGCCACCACGCGCAATGATGGGCATCGACTCCTGCGGTATGGTCATCAGTGCTGTGAACCAAAAAGACGGTAAGGAATCTCTCCATTTGTTGATGGTAGACGACCACATCCCAGCCGGTGCAAAGTTGTACTAATTAAATCACTTGGGCGGATTTGACGCCAAAATTGGCGCTAATACACCCAATATACACCCAAAATTTAAAAGAGCAGCTCACACGAGCTGCTCTTTTTTTGTGCGTGTAGAATCACGACCCTTTTGAAGCACATATCACTCTGTGTTACTATAAACGCAGACAAGAATCGACCGTTACAATTGAAAGGAGATACTTCTTATGACATACGATTTTACCACCGTGATGGACCGCAAGGGCAAGGACGCCTTGGCCTTTGAGGTTGAAGCAGGCATGAATTCCGGTATGCTTGGCGTACGCGGTGCCAAGGTGCGCGAGGGCTTTTCTGTGATTCCGATGTGGGTGGCGGATATGAACTTTGCCACTGTGCCAACGGTGCAGGAAGCCATCATTGAACGCGTGAAGCATCCGGCTTTCGGCTATTTCTTGCCTAGCGACGCTTACTATGACGCCATCATCGATTGGCAAACCCGTCGCAATAAGGTAAGCAACCTCACCAAAGAATGCATCGGCTATGAAAACGGCGTCTTGGGTGGGCTCATCAGCGCTTTGGGTACCCTCTGCTCCCGTGGCGACAAGGTCTTGGTGCATGCGCCAACTTATGTGGGCTTTACCCATTCCTTGGAGGACAATGGCTATGACATCGTTCACAGCTTCCTCCAAAAGGATGCCGACGGTGTGTGGCGCATGGATTATGAGGACATGGAAGCAAAGCTCCGCGACCAACACATCCACGCCGCCATCCTCTGCTCCCCACACAATCCAACCGGACGCGTGTGGGAACGCTGGGAACTCGAAAAAGCCATGGCCCTCTTCAAAAAATACGACGTCTACGTGGTGTCCGACGAAATCTGGTCCGACCTCACCTTGGAAGATAATCAGCACCTTCCTACCCAAATGGTAAGCGACGATGCCCGTATGCGCACCGTTGCCCTCTATGCGCCAAGCAAAACCTTTAATCTTGCAGGCCTTATCGGCAGCTACCACATCATCTACAACCCATGGCTACGCGACCGTGTGCGCCGCGAAAGCCAAAATCCACACTACAACAACATGAACGTTCTCTCCATGCACGCTCTCATCGGCGCTTATCGCGAAGAAGGGCACATCTGGGTGGACGAGCTGCGCCAAGTGTTGAGCGACAACGTTAACTATGCCGTGGACTACATCCGTACCCACTTTGACGGCGTCAGCGTCTCCAAGCCACAAGGCACCTATATGCTCTTTATCGACTGCAGCAACTGGTGCGAACGCCACCATACCACCATCGATGCCCTCGAAACCGCCGGCATCGAAGTCGGCGTCATCTGGCAAGACGGCCGCGCCTTCCACGGCGAAAACTGTATCCGCATGAACCTCGCCCTCCCTCACAGCCTCATCGTCGAAGCCTTCGACCGCTTGGAAAAATATGTATTTAATAAGTGATTCTACAAATATCCGCACCTTTTAGAGTGCGGATATTTCCTTGCCACTTTCCCCTCCCCATATCGTATAATAGAGCCAATACATGGAGGTGATTGTGATGCTTGTGGAGATCAATGGGGCGCTTTTGTATCAGCGGCGCAAGGCCATGCAGTTGACGTTGGACAAGCTGGCGCGGGCGAGTGGGTTGTCTTATCAGGCGCTGACGATGTACGAGGCGCATGCGCATACGGCGTGTGAGCCGATGATTTTGGCAAAGCTCATTACAGCACTGCGTTGTACGGATGAGGATTTGCTTTATCGCGCAGGAGATGGTGCGATTGCAGCGCGTGTGGAGACGTTTTTTGAGAAGATTGAACGCAACGGCATTGCACTCACAGAGGTATTGAAGCGTGCCTTGCATCCCAACTCCGGCGAGACGATGCGGTTTCGTTCGCGGGTGCTGTGCGACCTTTTGGCGCGCAATTACAACAATATGGTGCTGCAATGCGATGCCAAAGCAATTTACACCATTATTTTCGATAGCCATCTCTGTACCTCCGAGCTTGAACTGTTGCACCATCCAAATGCGGAGGCACGTTTGACGATTTTGCCGACGCATATCTCAGAGATTTCCGGGCTATCGCCGACGCGAAAGGAACAAATTTTATCCCTTCTCCAAACCGATACCAGTAAGATTGATACCTTGATTCGCATTTACGGCTATTTGCTAGATGGGCTCTATAACATGCAAAATCAACGGGCGGTGCACAATACCTTTGTCACAATTTGCGATTTATTGGACACACCAAAGCCACCGAGCCAATACCAAGTGGATGAATTTTGCTATGCCATCACCCTCATCCTTTTAAATTATTCCATCCTGCAGCGGCGTTTTTCTTCGCAAGGCATCAAAACAACCACACAAAAGCAACTTTTCTAACAAAAGCAAAAAGGACAATCTTCTTGAGATTGTCCTTTTTTATATGGCGCGCGGCAGGCTAGAGGAGTTTACGCAGCATATCATTTTCTTTGATGGAGATGCGCCGTTGATGGGCGTCGTAAACCGCACGGGAGACTGTAATATCATCTAAGGAAAACCCGGCGCATTGAGCAGTTTTTAGAATGCGGACTTTATCTGCCACGCTGGTTGCTTTTCCGAAAATAATTTCTTTGAGGGCGGTCTTGGGATATTTGAAGCATTGCTCCTCTTGACCGTCAAAAAAGGTGTCACTTACCAATAGGCGGTATTCGTTTTCATAGGCCCAGGCGGGCATTTTTGTGAAGAATTTTTTTCGAAAATCTCGCCAATACCGCGCTTGCCACATGTCCAAATGCGCGTAGCAGTCCAAAACAATGCTCTCTCTGCCGCCTAGCCACTCAGCCACTTGTCCACGCTCAAAGTGACCAAGGGATTCAAAGAAATTTCGTACAATGGCATCTTCCTGATACGCAATCGGCGCAGCATTGACAGTGACCGTGCGCTTACTATGGGTTGATACCATCTCGAGACTACCGCATACCCCCTCTAAGGGCAGCTCATAGACCAAGCACACGCCTTGGTGCTTATCCACATAGTTTGCCCACATCACGGAATTGTCCTTTTCCTTAGAAAAACAGACCACCATGCCACCGGGATACATCAATGCTTCTAGCTGCGCTACATAGTGATAGGCAAAATTAGAGGTGATTTCCAGCCAGAGCTGGCGGCGGCGATCATCTAAAGCACGTCGCTTTTCTCCAGCAAAGCGCACAATAGCGATTGCTTCGAGGTAGTCTTCAATCGTTTCTAACATGCGTTCACTGGCATCTTGAAGCACACCGTTTTCAGGCATCAGGGTTTCGATGGCTTCTACAATCTCGTGGAAGCTGTTGACGCTCCATTCTTCCACCGGCTTGAGCTGAATGTAGCCGGAAAAGGATTGCGCGCAGATGTTGTAGGCCGTAAATTGCACCAAGGTCAACCAAAGGGATAAGATGCGCCCCGAGCAGCCTTGGGTAGCCCCACCTAAAACGTGCATCAAAAGCTCGATACATTCCTGAACGGAAGGGTCGTTCAAAAAAGCACACGTGATGCGTTCATAGACGGGTCCTCGCTTGCGCTTGTCGTAGCGGTGGTAATCTGTTTCTATCATCTGTCGAAAGAGGTCATCCGCCGCAGTGCCTTTAAAAAACAAATCCATACAACGGTACAGGCTACAAATATAATTTCGAAACAGCCCTTCCCATGCTGCCCTGTCGCCGGCCCAATACACGCTGATATAGCCTTCGATGGGGTCGTTGAGCTCCTCTTGCTTGGCAAAACGAAAAGCGCCTTCTGAAAGCTCCAATAACGCCGCTTCAATCGATCGATAATGATAGACCTCCATGTCCCATCCTCTTTTCATGATTTGCTACTCTTGTAATCTGAGTGTTCCGACACCACCACATGTTCTCAATTGACGAATGTAGTGATACTCTATACAATAATGATAACACCTATTTGTTACAGGTATTTAAA
Source organism: uncultured Peptococcaceae bacterium (assembly GCA_900553245.1). Classification (GTDB taxonomy): domain Bacteria; phylum Bacillota; class Peptococcia; order Peptococcales; family Peptococcaceae; genus UMGS1590. The sequence goes on along the minus strand of USCP01000061.1, from coordinate 2,119 downwards.
AATTGAGTAAAAATCAAGGGAGTCTTTGCGATGGTTGAAAAGAAAAACATTGGCCAAGAGGATATGATGAAGCTACTAGACAGCTTGTACGATACCGCCGTAAAAGGCGTTGGTCGTGGAACAACTCAAAAAGGGAAGTTACCCGTAGAGATGATGATGCAGCCGGTCGATACGATTGCCCACAATTATTTAGCCAAGCAAGGTTCCATCGAAATGGCGGCAAAGAGTTTTATCAAGTACCAAATCGCTAAGTGTAGCACCACCGGATTTTTAACCGGATTGGGTGGAGTACTGACCCTTCCTATCGCGATTCCGGCAAATATTGCCAGCGCACTGTTTATACAGTTGCAAACCATCACCACTCTAGCAAAGATGGGCGGCTTTGATGTGAAAAGCGACCAAGTGCGTACCATGGCCTATATGTGCTTGGCGGATTTATCGGTAGACCAGGCGCTGAAGCAAAGCGGCATTCAGCTTGGAGAGCGCATGGCAATGAATGCGATTGCGCATATTCCTTGCGAAGTTTTACAGCGCATCAATCAGCGTGTGGGGTTTCGCTTGGTGACCAAGTTTGGGCAACGCGGTGTGATTAACTTAGGCAAAACCGTGCCAATCGTAGGCGGCATCATCAGTGGCGGCTTGGACGGCATCAAAACCAAGCAAATCGCCGACCGCGCCTACAAAACCTTTATCGAGCAAGACTTTGCCCACACCACCAACCACGCCACCGGCGACTATTTCGATGTCGAATATACCGAAGTGTAAACGGATGAATGAAAAAAGGACTTGAGCATGGCTCAAGTCCTTTTTTGATGCGGTTAATTGTTAATTTCAACGACACGGTTGGCGCTGTCCCAATATACATTGTAGTCAAAAGCATCGGCGATGGCTCTGACCGGTACCATGGTGCGTCCAGCAATGGCTTGCGGTGGCACATCGAGGGCAATGCTTTGGCCGTTTTTACTCATGGTCTTGCTGTTTAATCGCATTTGCACGGTGGTGCTGCCCTTCACCGCAGTAATGGTTTGCGTAGCACCGTTCCATTCTACCTTGGTACCCAAGGCTTCAAAGATGGCTCGCAACGGCACCAAGGTGCGGCCGTTACGCGAAACCGCCGGTTGATCGCAAGCGAGCTCACTGCCGTTAATCATCACAGGAATGGAGAAGCTACGTATGGCTTGGTGTAAGGAAGCGGCATCATCAATAGAATACCATTTGATGTTTTTCACAAAACTATAGCTTTTAACAACACGGTCTTTCTCTGCCTTAGAAACACGCCATTTGTTGTTCAAATTGCCATAGCCGCGATAATATTTCTCGCCTTCCCAGCCATCGTATTCAATAAAGTTACTCAAATACGCCTTTGCAGAATTAGTGCCTAAAGTATAGTATTCCCAGTAATTACTCATTGCACCGCTGCTACCTTGGCAGAACATGACGCCATTGTTCATAAAGCTGTAATTGGCGCGGTACCCCATTGAATCAATAGGAAACGGACGGCTTACCGTTCCGTTGGCACAGCCCCAAATGTCATGGATGCGATAACCACCCTCACGCCAACCATAATCGTTAATGGTAAACGACGGGCTATCCATTGACGCTACAAAAATTTCCGGCACACCATCATTGGCTAGGTCACATAAAGTAAAGTAGACATTTTCAGGTTTAGACAGACCTATGAGATTATTGACCCCTAATCGATCCAACATTTCCCAATCGCCGTCAAAATAGTCCGCATCTCTTACAAATGCGATAACGTTGCAATACGGCCTTATACCCCGCTTCTGCCGCTTCCAAGCTGCTGCTTTGACCGGCGGTGCTAGTGCTAACATCCTCTGCTGCCATTGCAGGCACGGCGGTCTACTTTAGATGCCTACTGGGCCTGCCATCAATACCGCAGCCACTTTTCTTTTGAATGATTGCTTCATATGTCATCCTCCCTTGTTATTTGATACACGCATTATTTTTCGACGTGCGCGTAATAAAGACCGTTTTCATCTTGCTCGCATGTCCAGCCGTTTGGGTTGTCTTCGCTGATTTTTACCAAGATGTCACTGCCCTTGACATAACGCTTGCCAAAGTCGCTGTCCTTAGCGATATAGGCCACCGGCATGCCGCC
>USCP01000060.1 GCA_900553245.1 uncultured Peptococcaceae bacterium | reverse complement strand
CATTACTATAGATGGGAAACAAAATGACATTGAATATGCGCAAGGATTGTGCAAGGCTTTAGATATTAAGCACGAAACCTTGAATATTGAGCATATTACAGGTGCTTTTTATGACTTGCTGGGTGGATGTCCGTTTTTTGATGAAATTAGCCGTCAAACAACATTGAACATGCCACCGCGCGTGCGTATGACTGTACTCTATGCGGTTGCTCAGAGCCTGGATGCAGTTGTTGTGAATACATCCAATTTATCCGAAGACTGGGTTGGCTATGCCACGATGTATGGCGATACGGCCGGTGCTTTTTCTCCGTTGGCAATGCTTACCACTGATGAAGTAATTCAACTGGGAAGAGCGCTTGGCTTAGAAGAACGTTATATTTTAAAACCACCATCTGATGGGCTAACTGGTAAAACGGATGAAGATGTGTTAGGGTTTACTTATGATACTTTAAATGAGTATATCCGCTTTGGAAAGGTGCCGGAGGATGTGCGTCCATCCATTGATCGTTTGCATCGCGTGAGCCGTTTTAAATTCTTGGGGATTCCGATGTTTGATTCGGAACTTCCAATTTTAGCGGATGATATTGCCGGTATTTATACGCATAAGACAGAGAGGAACTAGTTATGGCAAGAAAAAAATTCGAAGAAGGATTTAAGGAAAATGCCATTGAGTATTGTAAAACTCATTCTGATATGACCATCAAGGCGTGTGCGGCAGAGCTGGGAATCGGTTATAGCACCTTGAGACGTTGGATTTCGCAAAGTGAAGAACAAGCTGAGTCGGCAACGATGGTAGAGAATGTAGAGGTTGTTGCTTCTGATGCCTCTGATGAGAAGGCGTTAGCAGCAACAGAAGATATGTCTGAAGAGACCGCTGTGGCAGAAGTGCAGAAGGACGTCGCTGAGAGTAAAACCATTGTAAGCGCGGAGATATCTGAAGCGCCGGTTGTTGAAAAAAATGCTCCAATGGCTGACGCACAAGAGGAGGCATCCATTCACGATTGTGATGCTGACGATGTTGCCGTGCAAATGGAAGCGGTACAGGAAGATCTCGACGACGAGTTTGACTGGGTCAATAAACACGAGACAGTTAAAACTCAGCTGGGTGAGCTTATTGAAAATGCCGGAAACGGTGTGAGTGAAGCGGTGCAATTGATTGGCTTATATAAAAAACGTCGTGAGCTTAAAAAAGTACAAAAAAAATTGCAAAAAGAAAAAGAAAAGCGTATGAAACGCTAAGCAGTTTTTTATAATTTTAATTCAACAATGAGAGGGAATTTAACAATGAGCAAAAAGTGGAAAAATGTGCTTTTAGCACTCCTGATGATTGCCATTGGGTTTGGCTTTTTCGCAGCCTATACCTTTGGTGCCCATGGTATTATGGGGATTATTGCAATGTGCTTTGTATTTGGTGGTGTATTGTTCTTTATCAAGGCTTTTACTCCGGAAAAGAAATCCGAACCAAATCCATTATACAGAGCTCCTAAGAAGTAAAGAGAATGGCCGAGCGCAATTTTGCGCTTGGCTATTTTTTTGGAAAGAAGGTATAAAAAGTAAGCTCTTGCTAATTTATTTGAACCGACGTATTGACAATATAAGTTAGCTATAGTAAACTGAATAAGGGTTAGATAAGACTAACTCGAATTGATAATAAACTTTACCGGAAGGAATGAGAAACGATGTCTAATATGCAAATGGGAATCGGAATGGTATTTGGCCACCGTGTGAATGATGGTGGGTTGATGATGCAAGGGTTGCGTCTGCCGTTGAATCGTACCGAGGCCAATGCGGAATATGTGGTTGAGAAGGTTTCCGGTAAGGATGAGACAAAAAAACATTTGGCTGATTTGGGGTTTGTTGCCGGTGAAAAAGTGAAGGTAACAAGTGCCCGCAACGGCAATATTATTGTCACCGTTAAAGGCGTTAAAATTGCGATTGGCGATGACTTGGCAAAGCGTATCACGGTGCGCGGTTAAAAAAGGAGGCAATATAATGACTGAACGTCAATTGAAGGCTCTCTCTCCGGGAGAACAGGGAAAGGTGGTACGCGTTGATGCAGAAGGGGCATTAAAGCGTCGCTTGATGGATATGGGATTAACTCGTGGGACTATGGTGACTTTTAGAAAAGTGGCGCCGCTAGGAGATCCTATTGAGATTACTGTTCGCGGCTATGAGCTATCTATTCGTAAGGATGAGGCAGCGCATATCTTTGTAAAATAAGTTGTTTTTTTGCCCGAGAGTTAGCAAAGGCTAATGATTGAGCGTGAGATTGGAGGGAAACAATGATCAATATTGCTTTAGCTGGGAATCCGAATAGTGGGAAGACCAGTTTGTTTAACGAATTGACCGGTTCTCGTCAGCATGTCGGAAACTGGCCGGGCGTTACTGTTGAAAAAAAGGATGGCCGATTAAAAGGACATGATGACGTTGTTATTGTAGACTTACCAGGGATTTATTCATTAAGCCCGTATACCTTAGAAGAGGTGGTAAGTCGCGATTATATGATGAATGAGCGTCCGGATGCCATCATCAATATTGTAGATGCGACCAATTTAGAGCGTAACCTGTATTTGACCACCCAGTTGATGGAAACACATACGCCAATGGTCATTGCTTTAAATATGATGGACTTGGTGGAAAAACGTGGTATTCGTATTGATACGAAATTGCTTTCCGCAAAATTTGGTGGCGTGCCGGTGGTTGAAATTTCTGCGTTAGAGCGTAAGGGCATTGACGCTCTGATTGATGTAGCACTTCAAGCTGCTAAAAAGAAAACAATTCCTAGACCGATTCCATTTGAGGCACCGGTAGAAACCATGCTTAGTGATATTATCAAGAGCATGCGCTTTGATAAGGAAACAGCACGTTATTATGCGATTAAATTGTTTGAACGTGATGAGCGCATTTATTCTGATGATGCTTTTGTGGGGGATGGCAAAGAAAAACTTGAAGAGAAGCTCCAGGCCCTTGAAGATGAACTTGATAATGATACTGAAACCCTGATCACAAACGGTCGCTATGATTATATAGCGGATGTGATGCCGAGAGTAATGAAAAAGCCGGTGCAAAAGGATGAAGTGACGCTCACGGATAAGATTGATAGCATCGTGACGAACCGATGGTTGGCACTCCCGATTTTTGCAGCAGTACTTTTTGCGGTGTATTATGTATCTATTTCTACTATTGGGACTTATACTATTGATTGGGTAGGGGCATTCTTTGAATGGGTGTCCGGTGGTGTTGAGACCTTCTTAGTAAGCATTGGTGCAGCCGACTTCCTCATCGACTTAATCATCAATGGTATCATTGCCGGTGTTGGTGCAGTGCTTGGTTTCGTTCCACAGCTCATGATTTTATTCTTCTTCCTTTCATTTTTGGAAGGCTGTGGTTATATGAGTCGTGTGGCTTTCATCATGGACCGCGCATTTAGACGTTTCGGCCTTTCTGGGAAGAGCTTTATTCCGTTTATTATCGGGACTGGTTGCGGTGTGCCGGCAATCATGGCGACCCGTACTATTGAAAACGAAAAAGACCGTCGCTTGACTATTATGACAACCACTTTTATGCCATGTGGAGCGAAATTACCGATTATTGCTTTATTCGTAGGGGCATTGTTCCCGGATCAACCTTGGCTTGCGCCTGCCTGCTACCTCATTGGTATCTTGGCAATCATTGTAAGTTGTATTATCCTTAAGTTGACCAAGGCCTTTAAGGGTGATCCGGCGCCGTTTATTATCGAACTTCCTGAATATCGTATGCCAAAATTTAAAAATGTGATGGCAATGATGTGGGAAAAAGCGAAAGCCTTCATTGTAAAGGCTGGGACAGTCATCTTCGTATGTTCCACTGTAATTTGGTTTATTAGTGGATATAACTGGAGCTTGGATGCTGTAGATCCGGAACATTCTATTTTGGCAGCTATTTCCGGCTTGATTGCACCAATCTTTGCGCCAATTGGCCTTGGAAGTTGGCAGGCTACTGCCGGTACCATTAGTGGTTTGGTGGCAAAAGAAAACCTTGTTTCCGTACTTGCTGTTATTTTCCACGCAACCGGTGATGGGACTGAAGCGGATCCAAGTTTGATTGGACAAATTCAATCTTTCTTTAGTCCAGCAGCAGGGATGAGCTATATGCTCTTTAATCTTCTTTGTGCACCTTGCTTTGCAGCGATTGGTGCCATTAGACGCGAAATGATGAGTGCTAAATGGACTGCCTTTGCAGTGGCATATCAATGCTTATTTGCATATATTGTATCCTTTATTGTGTATCAAGGTATGAATTTCTTCATGTAATTGGTCAAGGATCATTGACCAATCAGAAAGGAGTGAGGCGTTATGCCAACACTTGGAACATTGGTCACTTCTGTGATTTTGATTCTTGCTTTGGTGTTTGTGATTCGTTATATGGTGCGCCAGCATAAAAACGGTGCAAGCTGTGGGTGCGGTGGCGGTTGTAAAGGTTGCTCCTGCGCATCGGGTGCCGGAAGCTGCGCTTGTAATACGAGTCAAAACTCAAAACTATAACAACCCTATTTATAATAGTTAAAGTCATCTGCTACGCTGTAACTAGCAGATGACTTTTTTATTGGTTTATGGTATATTTAACTAAATTAAGTTTATTTTAGCTATTAGAAATATTTGGAGGTGATACTATGGCAGAGTTAACAGCGTTGAGCGCTGCCTGTAAACATAAACAGCAATTAGAACGTCGCTACGAGGCATTACGAGTAGAAGAGAAGGACGCTCAGCAGATGGTGCAAGAAAGTCAAATACGTTGCCAAAGGGAAAACTTGGATATTAGGAAGTTTGAAGAAAACGATTTTAAACAGTTTTGGTTCAAACTTCGAGGTCAGTACGAACAGCGCGTGCTTGAAAACAATGAGCGCGCCACTGAAGCCATGCGGCAGCTGAATGACGCCAAAAGTCACGCCTTTGATATCGCCCGAGAAATGACCCATGTCAAAGAAAAGATTGATGCATTGGCCGGCGTAGAAGATGACTATAAAGAGGCACTGGCCTCCCATATTGAACATTTGGATTACTCTATTCATCGTGATGAAATCATTCGCATGCAAGAAAAGATTTCTTACGATGATTATCAATTGGCGCTGCTCCAGGAAGGGCGAAATGTCTGTGAATTGGCTGTTAGACGCGCGGAGCAACTCTATGCCCTCATGGAAGAGATGGTGGCGTTGGAAGCCGGACCGGAGGATGCGGACGATCACATGCAAATTCAATTTATCTCCGGCATGAGCGAGTTGCGCGTGTTGCTGCATCAATTAGAGCATCTCATTGCCGACATCGATGCATTGGAAACTGAAACCATACAATTTTCCAATAAATTATCCATCAACACCTTGGACTTATTCTTTAATAAAGGCTCGGAAAAATTGCAAGCAATGGCCAATGAAAAAGCATTTCGTGAGTTGACGATGGTACGAAACAGCCTCGTTGACGGCGAAAAAAATATTATCAGATTGTCTTCGGATATTGAAATGACTAAGGAGCTACATCGCAATCAACTCGAAACATTCATAAGAGAAACTATGGTTTAATAATAATCAATATTTCAGAAAATATGAATAAATTGACATAAAGTTATTGTCAAACCATTCTGAATAATTTAATATATGAGTAAGAAAATTTTTGCTACTAGCAAAAGGAGGCAGAATTATGAAGGCTTATGATAGTAACATTATCCGTAACATTGCCGTATTATCACACGATGGCGCAGGGAAAACCGCACTCGTTGAATCTATGTTGCTGATGTGCAAGGGCGTTGATGCTGTTGGCCGAGGCAAGGATAATAAGCATATTCTTGATTTCGAACCGGAAGAAATTACCCGTAACGTTACCATTCAATTGGGCATGGCGCCATGCGAATGGAACGGCTATAAATTGAACTTTATCGATACCCCAGGGTACTCTGAATTTTGCGGTGAAATCAGTGAAGCGCTTAGAGCAGCGGATGGTTTAATGCTCGTTGTTTCTGCTGAATCCGGTATTCAAGTAGATACCATTCGCGCATGGCAATATGGGAAATCCTTGCATTTGCCACGTTTAATATATGTAAATAAAATGGACATGGAAAACGCAGATTTCTTTGGTTCCTTAGAACGCATGAAGGAACTCTTTGGTAAGTCTGTTATGCCACTTCAAGTGCCAATCGGTGAAGGGGTGAATTTCCGTGGCATCATCGATGTCCCTACTCAAAAAGCCTATGAATGGGTAGATGGTGAACGCCAAGAATGCGACATTCCTGCTGAGCTTCAAGATAAGGTCGCAGAAGTCCTTGATATGTGTATGGAAGCAGCGGCTGAAGGGAGCGACGAGCTCCTAGAAAAATACCTTGAAGGGGAACCGCTCTCAACCGAAGAAATGTATGAAGGTCTCTATCAAGGGATGATTAACGGGCGCGTATGTCCGGTGCTTTGCGGGAGTGCAGTCAGCCATATCGGCTCCAGACTGTTGCTTGATTGTTTAATTAAGTATATGCCGGACACCACCAAGAGCATCAATGAAGCGGTGAATGTCGACAGCGGTGAAGAATTGCTCGTCAACTATGACGATCCGTTCTCTGCTTTTGTTTTCAAGACCACTTTAGACCCATTTGCAGGAAAACTCAGCTATGCACGCATCATTAGTGGGCAAGCGACAGAAGGCATGAGCTTCTATAATACCACCAATGAAAGTGAAGATAAGATTTCTAAGATGTTTACCTTAATCGGGAAACAACAAGTGCCACTTACCAGTGCCTCTGCCGGCGATATCATCGTGATTCCGAAACTTGATGATGTTCGCACCGGTGATACCTTAGCAAGCAAGGAATTCCCTGTGAAGTATCCTGCGATTGCCTTCCCATCCTCACTCTACACTGTATGTGTATCTGCGGAAAATAAGGGGGATGAAGAAAAACTTGGCGCCGCACTGAATAAGATTGCGGAAGAAGATCCAACTTGCGTGGTTCGCAAGGATGTTGAAAGCGGACAGCTTCAACTCTCTACGATGGGTGAAGTTCACCTTGATCATATCTTGAATAAGATGGAACGCAAATACGGCGCTAAAGCTATTTTAAGCAAGGTATACATTCCGTATCGTGAAACCATTCGCGGCAAATCCACTGCCGAAGGGAAGCATAAAAAACAAAGTGGTGGTCATGGACAATACGGTCATGTTGTCATTGACCTTGAACCGGCTACCAACGGTGAAGCCTTTGAATTTGTGGATGCCATCGTGGGTGGTGCCATCCCTCGTCAATTCATCCCAGCAGTAGAAAAAGGCGCTGTTGAAACCCTCGCAAAGGGCGTCATTGCAGGCTATCCGCTGATCAATATTAAGATGACCTTGAAGGATGGGAGCTTCCACAGCGTAGACTCCTCTGAAATGGCCTTTAAAGTGGCAGCCTCCTTGGCACTCAAGAAGGGGATTCCGGAAGCGCAACCGGTGCTCTTAGAACCAATCTATGCGGTAGACGTCATGGTGCCGGAAGCATACATGGGGGACATCATTGGTGATATCAGCTCCAAGCGTGGTCGTGTGCTTGGGATGGAACCGGGTGAAGACGGTATTACCACAGTAAAGGCACGTGTACCATATTCCGAAATGCTTGAATACGGCGTACAACTTCGTGCCATGACGCAAGGGCGTGGGAGCTTCGACATGGTATTTGATGCTTATGAAGAAGTACCGGCAAAACTCGCTGAAAACATTATTGCGGATTATAAAGCTGCAAATGCAGACGCATAAGACCTTCGTATGATACAATACAATCGACACCGACGGCGGTTGGTGTCGATTTTTTATTGTCGTCACTTTCTTTCATATATAAAGGAGCCTTTTCGTGAAATCACCGGAAACAAACCCAAAAGCGGAACATGTTACGCTAAAAGTGATCGCTCGCATACGCACCCATTTTCCGACAAAATTTGGCGTACCACGTCAAAGCGGATTGGTGGATGGGCTGGAGAGCATGATTGTATTTGAACCTGAATATCGCAACGTAGAGGCATTGAGAGGCCTTGAAGCGGTCGACTATCTTTGGCTCATTTGGTCCTTTTCCGAAGCCATCAGAGACGATTGGTCGCCAACGGTACGCCCTCCTCGCATGGGTGGAAATGTGCGCATGGGTGTCTTTGCCACACGTTCTCCGTTCCGTCCAAATCCATTGGCATTATCATCGGTGCGTCTTTTGCGTATTGAGGAACATCCGGGGCTTGGACATGTGCTCATCGTAGACGGTGCCGATCAAATGGACGGTACGCCGATTTATGATATTAAACCCTATCTGCCTTTTACGGACAGTCACCCTGATGCACGTGCCGGATTTGCCGACCAAACACGGCATCAATCTGTAGAGGTGGTCTGCGATGATGCCTTACTGGAACGTCTGCCGGCGCATCTTCGAAAAGGTGCTTTGGCAATGCTTGCACAAAATCCAACACCACATTATAAAAAGGATGAAAATCGCATTTACGGCGTCTCCTTTGATGATTTTGACATTCGTTTTCAGGTCAAAGAAGATGTACTAACAGTGATTGATATAGTGTCTCAGAAAGAATCATAAATGGGTTTTTCATTGTGGGAATTTCTTAAAACTCTGTTGACATGTAATTAAAATGAGATATACTGAATCGAGAAGAACAAATTAAAAGGGTGGAGGGGAGAAAATGGTTTTTGAACAGGTGAAGGAAAGCCTCGCTGAAATCTTGAGCAAAGACGTGGATATGATCGACATGGATACCAAGCTCGTTGATGATTTAGGCGTTGATTCCATCGATTCTGTGGAATTGATTATGGCTGGGGGAAAGAGGTCTGAGAGCACCTTGGTTCATTGTTGAAGAAGTTTACGACATCACCGTACCTGAAGAAGACGCCATGGCGATGAAGACCGTCGGCGATGTTGTTGAATACATCGAAGATCATATCGTTGAAGACTAAAACATAAAATGACACAGTGCGCGATGGACGCTGTGTCATTTTTGCATTGTGTAACAATTCGATTTGAATTATCAAGAATTTTGGAGTATACTATACCATATAACGTCATATACGATATTCAAAGGAGAGAATGAACCAATGAATGACATTTGGGAAACACTTGAAACCCGTATTAAAGGCAAAAACATCACCATCGTTTTTCCGGAAGGTGAAGATGTTCGTATCCTCGGCGCAGTAGCTCGCCATCAAAAAGATGGTCTCATCGTTCCAATCTTGATTGGTAACCCTGAAACCGTTACCGGCATCGCTAAAGAAAACGGCATTGACATTGAAGGTGTTCAAATCATCGACCCTAACACCTATGCTGAATATGATGAAATGGTTGCTAAGTTCGTAGAACGCCGCAAAGGTAAAGCGACCGAAGAAAAAGCGCGTGTACAACTTTTAGACCCTAACTACTTCGGGACCATGCTCATCTACATGGGCAAAGCAGACGGTATGGTAAGCGGCGCTTGCCACTCCACCGGCGACACCGTTCGTCCTGCCCTCCAAATCG
>USCP01000059.1 GCA_900553245.1 uncultured Peptococcaceae bacterium | reverse complement strand
CCAGCCATGATGATGAAGCCTTTTGCAGCAAAAAGCCTGGCGGAGGAAAAGCGTGTAGCGGCTTCTATTTCGTGCATGCGATAGTAAAAAGAAAGATAGAAGAGGGGCCATACAATTGTTCCGGTCAAAAGGGAAAGGGCGCAAATGGCTTTCGTGAGTTCTCCAAGGGTTAAATGGTTCATAACGGGAAGCAAGAGACTGGCAAGCATGCAGGCGAGAATGGCACCTTGGATGAGCCAAATCCGCCACTCGATAAAACGCACTTGTAATAGGAGAAACCGTCCAAAGCCAATGCGTTGTCGTGACGCCCGATAGACCAAGGCATCGGCACAGGCTGCCTGTGTCTTTTCAAAGTGGGCAACATCAGTCGGAGGTGTGGCGTTTTTGAGGCTTTCCTTCAGCAAGGCGCCAAATTCGTGGTTATTCATGGTGTGACTCCTTTCTCGTAATTTTTTCGTAGTTTTTTTAAGGCGGCGCGCAGGCGTGATTGCACTGTGCGCAAGGGCAAATCAGTGATTTCTGCAATTTCCCGTAGGCTTAAATCATGCAAATAGCGTAGTAGCACAAGCTGTTGTTGTGCTTCGGGTAAAGTGGTCACCATTTGGTGCAGGGAAAGGGTATCTTGGAGTGTGTCAAAGTCCTGATTACGGTCGGCAATCATCTCTAAATCTTCTGGGAGTGGCATGGTGGTGCCGGCCTTCGCACGTCCCAAATCGATGCAGGTATTGATGGCTATGCGATAAAGAAAGGCGCGGAAGTGGCCTTTAGCAACATAACGGTCACAATAACGAATGAGCTTCAAAAAGGTTTCTTGAGTGGCATCCTCTGCCATGCTTCGAGTGGCAGTGTGCCACAAGCAATAGCGAAAAATATCATCATAGTAGCGCGTAATCAGTGTATTGGCTGCTTCACAATCTCCTTGACGCATTCGCTTTAGCAATTGCTCGTCGTCATTCATGCGCCATTCCTCCCTTCTAAGAATGCATTCTCTATAGTATATAACGAAACAAAAGAGGGCTAATGATTTAATCTGTGGAAATATTTTTACCTGCGTGAAGATGATGCTGCTTGCACCGAATAAAAGGTGTTTTTATAATTGAAGAAAAGCGACCATTGCAATGAAGGAGGGTCGGTTATGAAACAAGAAGACATCAGTGCCATTGTGGAGGCGCAACGTGTGTATTTCCGACAAGGTGCAACCTTACCGGTGGAAGCGCGTATCACAGTTCTGAAGCGTTTGCTGCGATTGGTGGAGCAACATGAGGCAGAAATCTTAGCGGCATTGCAAGCGGATCTTGGAAAAAGCATGACAGAGGCTGTGATGTGTGAAATCGGTATGGTGAAAAGTGCGCTTCACCATATGTTGAAGCACGTACGTCGCTATGCGCGTGACAAGTTTGTGATGACACCACTCGCGCAGTTTCCGTCATTGAGTATGAAAAAGCCTACACCTTATGGGGTGTGTTTGGTGATGAGTCCGTGGAATTATCCGTTTTTGCTCTCGATGGAACCGCTGATTGAAGCGATTGCTGCCGGCAATACGGTGGTGTTGAAGCCGAGTGCCTATGCGCCAAAAACAAGTGCCCTCTTAAAGGTACTTCTGGGGCGCACGGTAGATGCTCGTTGGGTCGCGGTGGTGACCGGTGGTCGTGAGGAAAACGGTGCCCTCTTGGCCCAACACTTCGACAAGATTTTCTTTACCGGAAGCAAAGCGGTTGGCAAGCATGTCATGCGTCAGGCGGCAGAGTATCTGACGCCGGTCACCTTGGAGCTTGGCGGTAAAAGTCCTTGTATTGTTGATTATCGTGCAAATATTGAAGTGGCAGCCCGTCGCATTGTTTTCGGTAAGTTCTTAAATTGCGGGCAAACCTGTGTGGCGCCGGACTATGTGCTCTGTGACAGTCACATCAAGGAACCGTTGGTGCAGGCCATCAAGGAAGAGATTGTGCGCCAATACGGCAAAGCCCCGCTGCGCAATCCCGATTACGGTCGCATTGTGAACGAAAAGCATTTTCAACGCTTGGGGGCGTTGATGCAATCAGGGACAGTGGTCCATGGCGGCGAGATGGCGCCGGAATGCTTGCAAATTACGCCGACGGTACTTACTGATGTGACGGTGAATGATGCGGTGATGCAAGAAGAAATCTTTGGGCCGATTTTACCGATTTTAACCTATGATGATTTGGAATTGGTCATCAGAAAAATCAATGCCGCACCGCATCCTTTGGCGTTGTATATTTTCACAGAAAACCGCTATGTGGCGCGTAAGGTCATGACGGAGTGTCAATTCGGTGGGGGTTGTGTGAATGACACCATTATTCATTTGGCCAGTAATCGTTTGCCTTTTGGTGGTGTCGGTGAAAGTGGTATGGGAAGCTACCACGGCCAAGCCGGTTTTCAAACTTTCAGCCATGAAAAAAGCATCGTCCATAAAAGCACTCGCCTTGATTTACCGATGCGTTATCAGCCCTATACGGTTCTGTATGGTCGCTTGATTCGCTTATTTATGCGTTAGTTTTGGGAATGGAAACGTTTGACAGGCTTAAGCTTAAAGTGTATTCTAAAGGAAATAGTAGATTTGTTTGACAGTCGAGGAGGTTATCGTATGAAAATCGGAATTATTCGTTGTATGATGACAGAGGACTATTGCCCGGGAACGAAGGATTTTAAGGCGGTACGCGAAAAGTCCGGCGTGTTTGAAGGCATCGAAGAAGATATTGAGATTGTGGGGTTCATTAACTGTGGCGGTTGCCCAGCGAAAAAATCTGTGCTCCGTGCACGTGAACTGGTGAAGCGCGGTGCTGATACCATTGTCTTTACTAGTTGCATCACAAAGGGCAATCCAATCGGTTATCCTTGCCCATTTGCAAAGCGCATGCAAGATATTATTGCCAAGGACCTTGGCGATCAAGTGAAATTTTTGGATTATACACACTAAATAAAAGAAAGCCTTGGCACGTGCCAAGGCTTTCTTTTATTTAGTGTGATTTTATTTTGTTAAACGCCAGATAGCGTCAGCAAAGATGGCGGTGCCGTCTTCGAGGTCGGAGAGCACCAGACTTTCGTTTGGTTGATGGATGACGACATCGCTGTCTGGCATGGTCATGCCGAAGGCCACGCCATGGTCTAAGATGTGGGCATAGGTAATGCCACCAATGGAACATTCCTGTGCAGGCTGACCGGTATGGTCGCGGTAAACCGTTAGCAAGGTATCTACTAGTGGGTCATCTGCCGGAATGTAGTGAACCGGTTTGGCGTGTTCGGCTTCGCCACGCTTTAAGCCGAAGCTATGGGCATCGAGTTTGGCGAGAATCTTTTCCATGCTGGTGCTTCGTGGGTAGCGAATATTTAAGACGATGCGTCCTACACCGTTGGTAAAGCGCACAATGCCTGGGTTCACGCTGACGTCGCCCATAATGTCGTCGTGGCTGGCGATACCAAGGTCGTTGCCGTAGAAATCGCGGTGCAGGGTCTGGCCTAAAAAGCGCACAAACTTGTTGGCACCACCTAAATCATAGGCAGAGAGGAAGTGGGCGAGGTAGGTGGCAGCGTTTACGCCGACTTCAGGTTCCATGCCGTGGGCAGAAGCGCCGTGACAGTGGACGGTGACTTGACCGTCTTTGATGTCGCAGTCGCCGCTGACTTCAGGATAACGTTTGAGGAAGCATTGAAAATCGTAGCTAATGCGTTTGAGCCCTAAGGCCTTTACTGTTGCGGAAGCGTCCTCTGGTACCACATTGGTGCGTATACCGGCGTTGAAGGACAGTAAGGTCCCGTCATAGCCGCGGTCCTTGCCAACAAAGGCGAACGGCAGGTCCATGATGCCCTTTTCGCCGTTGATGATTGGGAAGTCTGCATCCGGAGAAAAGGCCATGTCCGGCGTTGGCATTTTTGTAAAATAGCGTTCCATACATTCCCAGCCGCTTTCCTCATCGGTACCGAGGATGAGATGGATTTGACAATTTGGTTGAACCCCGGCGTCACGCAAGAGCTTCAGTGCATAGTAGCAAGCCATCGCAGGCCCTTTGTCATCGGTGGTGCCACGGCCGTAAAGGCGACCGTCGCGCACGGTGGCTTCAAAGGCTGGGCTGTCCCATTTGCCGGTGGCAGGGACAACGTCTAAGTGGGCCAACAGGCCTAAGATTTTTTCACCTTCGCCGTAACGAATGACGCCGGCGATGTTGTCCACATTTTCGGTGTCAAAACCATCCTTGGCTGCCAAATCGAGCATGTAGTGAAGCGCCTTTGCCGGACCGGGGCCAAAAGGGGCTTCTTCTGTAGCGAGGCTGTCATCGCGCACGCTTTCAATGGCAATCAACGGCTTGAGGTCATTGAGCAGGTTTTCTTGGCATGCATGGGCAGCTTCTTTCCAATAACTGGTGGATAACTCCATCTTCAATCACTCCTATTTCCATTCCCTATGAGGCGGGAAAAATTTCTCTCTTATTACTATAGCAAATAATAGAAAAAAATGTCGAGTATTCGCCGTCAGATGTCAATAATGTAGGTTTGGTGAAGAATGTTTGAAGGTTGTTTTCAAATGCCACAAAAACCTCTATAATGTTTGGATGGTAAAACAGAACGGCATTTAAGTAAGGGAGATGACACATGGAACAACCGAGACTATCTATTCCACGCGTGCTGCTGTTTATTTTTGCGGTTGCGTTGATTATCTATTCTGTTTTTAATATGGACACCATGTTGGACTTTGTTAAAAAAAGCATTGTCCTAATCAAGCCCTTTTTGATGGGCGCGGTGATTGCCTTTGTGCTCAATGTGCCATTGCGATTCTTTGAGCATCATGTGTTTAATCACGTCAAGCACCCGAAATTCAAAAAAATTGAACGTGGCTTATCTGTTCTCTTGTCCTTGTTGTTGGTATGGGTGGCATTAGGGATTGTGGTACGTATTGTGGTGCCACAGTTGATAGAATCCATCTCATTGCTTGTATCTACCATTCCGGGATACGTTGATTACTTGACCAATTTCCTGAGTGAGTATGAGAAAGACAGCGAGGCCATTGCGAACTTTATTAAGCAGATAGAAAGTATTTCTCCGGCAACCTTAGAGCAATACACCATGAGCTGGTTTAACGATCAGGTGACTGCGCATTCGATTTTGAGCTCTGCCTTTATGTCCACCGTTGGCCTTGTTTCCTCTGTAGCTTCCGGTGTGATCAATTTCTTTGTTGCCTTGGTCTTTGGCATCTATATTCTTGGGAGCAAGGAAAAATTGGCAGTACAAGCAAGAAAAATTTGCTTTGCCTTCTTCAATAAGATTCACGCGGCTTATTTGGTGCATGCGGCGCAAGTGAGCTTCTCTAAGATGTACAGCTTTATCACCGGTCAGCTCACCGAAGCGGTGATTTTGGGCACCTTGTGTACCATCGGGATGATTATATTCCGTTTGCCTTATGCCGGCATGATTGGGGTACTTACCGGTTTCTGTGCCTTGATTCCGATTTTCGGGGCATTCTTCGGTGGGGCGATAGGCGCCTTGTTAATCTTTACTGTGAGTCCAATCAAGGCCTTGACCTTTGTGATTTTCTTGATTGTGTTGCAGCAAATTGAAGGCAATTTCATCTATCCAAAGGTGGTCGGGAGCTCTGTAGGGCTTCCTGCAATGTGGACCCTTTTCGCCATTACTATTGGGGGTGCGTTGATGGGGCTCATTGGGATGATGCTCTTTGTACCGCTTTGTGCCATCATTTACTTCCTCTTTGCGGAATTGGTAGAACGTCGCTTGCAAAAAAATAACATCTCGCCGAATGATGAGATGATTCAGTATGGATTAAAAGAAGAAATAAGATTATAATAATAACACTGGTTCGAAATCTTCCCAGTATAAAAAACTAAAGACGTTGTTTGTATGAAGTGACATTGGCAGGCGGCTGCACCTCGGTGCGGCTGCCTGTTTGTGTGATACAAGCAAGCGTAAGGAGGAATAGGTATGCTTCTACCACAATTTTTATGGGGGTGCGCGGTATGAGTAAGCGAAAAACCACCCCTCTTGTTTTTGCTGCCCTGGGTGTGTGTTTGAATATGATTGGTAGCTTTTTGGCGATGATCATGCATTTACCGATTTATATGGACACTGTGGGAACTGTCTTTGTATCGTTGTTTTGCGGACCGGTTTACGGGGTATCCTGTGCGCTCTTGTCAAGCCTGACCAATGCGGTATTCGACCCGTTTGCCTTACCGTTTATTCCAAACGGGATTGTCGCGGCAGTGTTTGCAAGTTTGCTTCGCAGTGCGCGCTTTGAAAAGACGCCGCTGCTGCTAAAAAACTTGGTGGTCTCTTTGCCGTGCTCAATTGTGAGTGCATGCATCAGTGCCTATGTTTTTGGCGGGATTACCTCGGCGGCTTCGAGTTACATTGTGCAATTTTTGTACGGTGTGATGCATTTACCACTTGTGGCGAGTGCGTTCATTGTACAGATAGGAACCGACTATTTGGACAAACTCATCATACTTGCTGTGGTGACCTTGTTTATTGCGCGTATCCCCACACATATCAAAGAAAAAATTTAGAATTTTGTCATTAAATCATTAAGTTTTTCTTGAGTGGCTATGCTATAGTAGCGGTGTCGAGAAGACTTATAAGTTGACATGGAGGACGACTATGAATCACTTAAAGAACAAATTGATTTCTGCAACCTTAATTTTAGGGTTGTTGGCATCGCCAATGGCAGCATTGGCGGATGCAGCGGTTGGGGATCAAATTGTGACCTTGGGGACCAATTTGAACCAACAGCAACGTCAGGAAGTATTACAATATTTCGGAACCAAGCAAAATGCGCAAATTATTGATGTTGATATTTCAGAAGAACGTGAATACCTGAGCGGCAAGGTACCGGAAGCTCAAATCGGAAACAGCACCAACTCTTGCGCGATGATTACCTACACCAGCAAAGGCAGCGGTGTTAACGTTACCACCCACAATATCAATTATGTAACGCCGGATGCCTATAAGAGTGCCATCTTAACGGCGGGCATCAATGATGCGGATGTGCAAGTAACCGCACCGATTGAAGTGAGTGGCACCGGTGCTCTTACCGGGATTATGAAGGCCTACGAAGTGTCCACCGGTGAAAAGATTGACGAAGACGTTAAACAAGCAGCCACCAGCGAGCTTGTGACCAACGCCGAACTTGGTCAAGCCATCGGTGACAAGCAGGCCAACGAAGTTATTAACGGCATTAAGCAAGAAATCGCCGAACAGGATCCAAAAACCGAAGCGGATTTGAGAGACATCATCGACCAAGTGCTTGCGCAACTCGGTATCACCTTGACCGATGAACAATACCAACAGCTTCTCGATATGATTAAGCAGCTTGCTGCCTTGGACATTGACTGGAATGCCCTTGCAAACAACGTATCCAGCCTCGTTAACCAAGCCAGCGATTATTTACAAACCGAAGAGGGTCAAGGTTTCTTGGCGAAGGTACAAGCCTTGTTCAACGATTTCATCGACTGGCTCCGTAGCATTTTCGGTGGCGGCGGTAGTGAATCCGGTGCTGTGAATGAAAACGTTCAAACAACCGAACCACAAACCAATGAACAAGTTGAAAGTGAACCGGAGGCTGTTCCAGAGCAAAACGACAATGCAGCAGATAACAGCGGTGATGTTGTAGACGACGGTGCCAACGTTGAACCGGCACCGGTTGAACCACAACAACCGGATGTTCAGGAACCAACTGTTGATGGCGGACAATCCACCGGTACTGAAAATGCCGCACCGGTACCTGCTCAATAATTGTTTATTGAAGACCACGTGATTTGAACGTGGTCTTTTTTTGTGGCTTTATCCAAGTTGTACGTATGTTTATCCACAACTTTTGATAATTTTTGCGTTTTACACAATTGTAACCAAGCATAAAGAAACTCTCTGAGTACGCGCTCTGACAGAGATGCGTATGGACAGTGGGGCGCCTTCGGATGCAAGCTAACTTGCATCGAAAGATGAAATTGTCTATAATAAAATAAGCTGAGTATACTATTGGATCGGCAAATATATGAAGAAGGAGGAAATTGTTATTTCTAAGCAAAAACCAAAAGATGGCGTCAAAATTATCCCATTGGGCGGACTGGAAGAAATCGGGAAAAATATGACAGCCATCGAATATAGAGATGAGATCATCGTCATCGATGCAGGGATGTCTTTTCCAAGTGAAGATTTACTGGGCGTTGACTGCGTCATCCCAGATATCACCTACCTCACTACGAACAAGGAGAAAGTCAAAGGCATTGTTTTGACTCACGGCCATGAAGACCACATTGGTGGGCTTCCGTATGTGCTCAGAGAATTGCATGTGCCGGTTTACGGCACGCGCCTTACCATTGGGCTGCTCGAACCAAAGCTCAAGGAAGCACGCAATCTCGGTAAACAGCGCTTGGTTGTAGTAAAGCACGGCGAACCTTTTAGAATCGGTCATTTAGAGATTGAACTGATTAAGACCTGTCACAGTATTCCGGATGCGAGCGCGATTGCTGTGCATACCCCATTGGGAACCATTTTCCACACCGGGGACTTTAAGTTCGACCAAACGCCGGTGGACGGCGTGACCACCGATTTCCAACGCATTGCGGAAATCAGTGCCCGTGGGGTATTGCTCATGATGAGCGACTCCACCAACGCCATGCGTCCGGGCTTTAGTATGAGTGAGTCTAATATTGGTACAACCTTTGAATCTATTTTCCCTCATGTTCAAGGACGTATTATTATTGCGACATTTGCATCCAACGTTCATCGTTTGCAGCAGGTATTGAATGTGGCTTACGAGAATAAGCGTAAAGTCGTTATCACCGGACGCAGCATGTTAAACACCATCAACGTGTCCAGCGAATACGGTTATCTCAAGGTGCCACCGCATACCATCATCGAAATGGATGAAATGAATCAATATCCGGACAATCAAATTGTTATTCTTTGTACCGGTAGCCAAGGCGAACCAATGGCTGCGCTCTCTCGCATGGCGATGAGCGAACATCGTCAGGTTCATATTGGTCCCGGCGATACGGTTATTTTCTCTGCAAGCCCAATTCCGGGCAACGAAAAGCTCATTAGTAAGGTCATTGACATGCTCTTCAAGCTCGGTGCGAACGTCATCGATAACACCGACCAACGTGTGCACGTATCCGGGCACGCCGCCCGCGAAGAGCTCAAGATGATGCTCAATCTCGTGAAACCAAAGTCCTTTATGCCTGTACACGGGGAATATCGCATGCTTCTTAGCCATGCAAAGCTGGCAAAAGAAGTGGGGATTCCATCCGAAAACATTGTTGTTACCGAAAACGGCAGTGTGGTTATGGCCACTCGCAGTCGTGTGAGTGTGGCTGGCAAGGTGCCATCAGGCCGCGTTCTAATCGACGGCTTGGGTATTGGCGATGTCGGCAACATTGTCTTGCGCGACCGCAAGCAGCTTTCTCAGGATGGGATTTTTATTGTTGTGGTCACCATCGACCGCAAGAACAAGCGTGTTGTGGCAGGACCGGATTTGGTGAGCCGTGGCTTTGTCTATGTGCGTGAAGCCG